>JAHZKG010000043.1 GCA_022600515.1 Gammaproteobacteria bacterium | reverse complement strand
TTAGGTTCATAACGAAACCGATCTGAAATTTGACTGAAAAGGGTATAGATTATCGGCTCATCTGCTGTGTCATCTGCATGAAACATTCTAAAATTTGCAGCTGGCGTCCTCGTCGTACCCGAGTTAAACGTTCCGCGGATTATAAATAATTGAACATCCGCTTCCTTCGTTCTAAGCATATTGTTTAATTGTCGTTTAATTTCTGAGAATCGCATAATTAAGCGCCATCTTCTAATAGATGCATTTTATTATAGCGTCTATTAGAAGATGGGCTTGAGGGAATGTGGTGATTTAAGATAGGACAAGTTACACTATAGGATTCTAATAGGATTATTTTAATCTCTAAAGCATAGTTGTTGTAGGGTCTTCTGATGATGAAATCAAATAAATCAAAGCATGTGAATGCGCGTGCGCTGTACGCTCGGCTTTTTGAATATGTAAAACCTTTTTGGCCGGTTCTTGTGCTTGGTTTGTTTTTAAGTATGTTATCTGCAGGGATTGATGCAGGATTTACCTACATGATGCGGCCATTTTTAGATAAAGGCCTCATCGAACTTGATATGGTATTTGTTAAAATTATCCCATTAATTATTTTGTTTGGGGTGATGTGTCGAGGCATTGTAAGTGCCTTGGAAGGATATTCTATGACCTGGGTTGCGCGCTCAGTGGTGAATGTATTAAGGCAGCGCGTTTTTGCACATATTCTTCGTCTGCCCGCTGATTATTATGATGAAGCGCCATCAGGGCGGTTGTTATCAAAAATTTTATATGATGTTGAGCAGGTTGCTCAGGTGAGTGCAAATGCGCTGACGGATTTAGTTCAAAATGTTTGTTTGGTGATAGGGCTTTTGACCGTGATGATGGTGATTTGTTGGCAATTATCCCTGATGTTTTTACTGACGATTCCATTTATCGGAATTTTGGTTAATTTCACTAATAAACGCGTGCGGAGAATTAGCCATAAAGTACAAGCATCGATGGGAGATGTCACCAGTACAGCAAGTGAGGCGATTGAAGGATATCGTGAAGTTCGCTTGTTTAGAGGCGAGGCACGTGAGGCGAAAAAATTTGATGCAGCAACAGAGCGTTCACGTCAACAAGATATGAAGGTTGCGGTGAGTAAAGCTATTAATGTATCAGGTGTTCAAGCCATCATTGCTTTGGGTATTGCTGGCATTATTTTTGCAGCGATTCAACTCCAATCTGTGATTACAGTTACAGCAGGTGCTTTTCTAGCAATTATTGCCGCTATGCTGCAATTAATTAAACCCATGAAAACACTGACAACGCTCAATACCGTATTTCAAAAGGGATTAGCGGGAGCCGAGAGTGTTTTTCGTGTTTTAGATGAAGCCAAAGAAAGTACATCAGGCAAAGCATTTGATGCACGTATTCGAGGTGATATTGCGTTTCAATCCGTGTCGTATGCGTATCGTGCTGGTGCACGTGTGCTGCATGACGTGAGCTTTCAGGTGAAAGCCGGGCAAACGGTCGCATTGGTCGGGCATTCGGGTAGTGGAAAAACAACACTTGCGAGTTTAATCCCACGATTTTATGCGATAACAGAAGGCGATATTCTGATTGATAATCAAGCAATTAATAGCATAAGCTTAAGTAGCCTGCGAGAGCAAATTGCATTGGTTAGCCAGCAGGTCACGTTGTTTGATGACACACTTGCAAATAATATTGCCTATGGGTGTTTTGATGCATCACGAGAAAAAATTATACGCGCTGCAGAATCAGCTTATGCAAGTGAGTTTATTGATAAGCTTCCTGATGGTTATGATACCCGCGTGGGTGAGAATGGTGTGCTGTTATCGGGTGGACAGCGGCAACGCTTGGCGATTGCTCGCGCTATTTTAAAAGACGCGCCGATTTTGATTTTGGATGAGGCAACGTCTGCGTTAGATACAGAGTCTGAGCAATATATTCAAGCGGCTTTAGAGCAGGTGATGAAGCATCGGACAACGCTTGTTATTGCACATCGGCTTTCGACCATTCAGCGTGCGGATAAAATCATTGTGATGCATCAGGGTCGAGTGGTTGAAATGGGAACGCATGCGGATTTACTCGCAGCAGGAGAGCACTACGCAAGACTTTATCAAGCGCAGCGTTTGAGTGAACCTGAAGCTGTGCCTGCGTGAAGCAGCATCTTGTCAATCAACTGAATAAATTGTGGTATGGAAAGCATGTGCTTGCCTGGATATTATATCCAGCTGCATTAATATATCGCCTTGCGGTTTGGATTCGACGCTGGTTTTTGCAAACATTTCGTCAAACAATATTTGATGTTCCTGTCATTGTTGTAGGCAATTTAACCGTTGGGGGGGTTGGAAAAACGCCCTTGGTGATTGCGCTCGCCAAGCACTTAACTGCACGTGGTTTTCGGGTCGGTATTGTGAGCCGTGGCTATGGTGCACGAATCAAGCAATTTCCGTATCATGTCCAATTAGATGACAAAGCAACGATAGTAGGCGATGAGCCTTTGTTATTAGCACAAAAAACGCAAGTGCCAGTTGTGATTGCACCAAAACGAGTAGAAGCGGTTTTATATTTGCTTAAGCATCATGCTGTTGATGTGGTGATAAGTGATGATGGCCTGCAGCATTATGCGATGGGCCGGGCCATAGAAATCGTGGTGATTGATGGTAAGCGTGGCTTAGGAAACGCGTTATGTTTACCGGCGGGCCCTCTGCGTGAGCCCAAAAAACGGATGAAAAAAGCAGATTTTATTGTGGTTAATGGGGGCGACTGGCCCAATACGTATCGTATGGATTTTATACCCAGCCAGATCTATCCAGAGGCATTACCTAAAGGCGTGTCTGTTGCAGCAATTGCGGGCATTGGACACCCGGAGCGATTTTTTGATACGTTAACGAATCTCGGTATTATCTATACGTCTTATCGTTTTTCAGATCACCATCAATTTGTTCCAAGTGACTTAGATGTGCAGGAAGAGGTTGTTTTAATGACAGAGAAAGATGCGATTAAATGTCATATGTTTGTTAATAAGCCAATGTATGTCTTACCTGTTTGGGCAGAGATTAAGGATGATTTTTGGGAGGTATTGGATGCGCATGAATGCTTTAAAGCATAAAGGAGAATTGAGTGTTTAATCATATTAATTATAATCTAAAACAGCGATTGCTTTTATTGGGTTTATTTTTAATGTTTTTTGCTAAGCATTTATATGCAGATTCGCCTCATTTTTTGCCGGCCACATCCCCTGAGGCTAAATGGGTTTTTTCTGGTGTGGTGTCTAATGAACAAGGTGAGCAGTATGGTTATTTTTTTCAGATGGAGCGAAAAAACAAACTATTTTATAGCCATGTTGCCTTGTTTGATGTTGAAACAAAAGCACTAATTTTACAAGATGAAGGTCAAGCCGAATTATCTAATCCTACATCCTATCATTGGCGTGTCGGGCATGCTTTTTTGCAGTTTAATCCAATCAACGACAGTTGGATTTTTGGTGTTGAACAAGCCAATAAAGCCGGATTTAACTTTAAAGTAGATATGCTCAAATCAGCAGAGACTTTACCTGTTGGGGAAGGGATTAGACCCGGTATTGATGTTTTGGTGAGTCAGGCACATTCTTTGAATGGTCATATTTATCATCCAGATGATCTGAAAGAAGATTTTGTAACGGCAAAGCATGCATGGTTTCGAGAAATGGCGATTACGGAAGTTCAGCCTAAAGCGCATGCTGTGAAAGGTGTTTTGTGTCGATTCAATGATGAGAGTGGATTTTATTCGGTTAACTTACCCGAAGCCGATGCGATTCGAGGGGCGATGACAGGTCGGTTTGATGCAGAAGGGGTGGCGGCACCTATGTCTCAATTTATTCATGTTGAAGCAATGTCTGATAGTAAATGGACCATTCGCGTGCCATCACCTCATCAGAAAATTATAATTTCATCTTTTCTCAAACAGGCCTCAATGATTGCAGGGGTTGCTGAAGTAGGGGATAAAAAGGGATTTTGTGTGCTGAGTGAAGATGCAGTGGGTCAACAAGACAAAGTCGTTCAAACCGTTTAACGGAGGATGCAAGGATGAGCCTATTAGATGTTAAGGCGCTTAGTGTCGCTTTCCGACATAAAAAAACAATGATAACAGCGGTTGATGCCATCGATTTTTATTTGAAAGCGGGTGAAACAGTTGCACTGGTCGGTGAGTCAGGTTGTGGCAAGTCACTAACGGCAGCGGCCATGATGCGGCTTTTGCCTGATTCTGCTTGTTATGGCGAACAAAGTGCCATTATGTGGTCTGAAACCGATATTTTAAATCTATCAGAACGTGAGATGCGGGGCTTTCGAGGCAAGCGCTTTGGCATGATTTTTCAAGATCCAATGACCGCACTTAATCCCGTTTTAACCATAGGTCAGCAATTAGCCGAGGCTTTAGGTGTTAAGTCACCGATACAATTAGAAGCGCTACTTGCTGAAGTTGAAATTCCTGAGCCTGCACAGCGTTTAAAGCAATATCCTCATCAGTTATCTGGTGGACAAAAACAACGGGTTGTTATTGCGATGGCTTTAGCTGGTGCGCCTGATGTATTGATTGCTGATGAACCAACAACAGCGCTTGATGTGACAACTCAAGCACAGTTATTAGCCTTACTAAAAAAAATTCAGCAAGAACGAGGGATGAGTTTATTGCTGATTACACATGATTTAAGTGTGGTGAAATCTGCTGCTGATAGGGTGTATGTGATGTATGCGGGGCAAATCGTTGAGTCATCCAAAGTTAAATTATTTTTTGAGCAGCCTCTGCACCCTTACGCGCAGCATTTGATTGCGGCATTGCCCCATTTTGAAAAACGCGAGCAGCGTTTGAGTGCGATTCAAGGTCGTGTGCCAGCGCCTGATGATAGACCCAGTGGCTGCCATTTTCATCCGCGCTGTACGCATGCTTTTGAGCGATGCTCAATAGAGGCACCTGAACTTCAAGTGCTAACAAAAAAACGCGCTGTTAGGTGTTTTTTATATCCAGAACATGATGCACCACCTGCTTTGGTTATTGATACGACATCAAATGCATCCAAATCATCAAAACATCATGATGTATCAACAGAAGCATCTATTTTTTCAGTACGTAATTTAGGGGTTTATTTTCCAATTAAACGCGGTGGATTCCGTCGTGAACCTGTGGTTCAAAAAGCCGTTAATAATATTTCGTTTGATTTAAAAAAAGGCCAAACACTGGCTTTGGTGGGTGAGTCAGGCTCCGGTAAAAGTACGGTGTGTCGGGTATTACTTGGCTTGCAGGCGATTACATGCGGTGAGGTGATGTTTAGAAATAAAAACTTAACGCACTTGCGCGGTCGTGCATTAAAAGCATTTAGAAAAGATGTTCAGATTATTTTTCAAGATCCGTATTCATCAATGAATCCGCGTATGACGGTGGATGAGATTTTAGCAGAAGGCATGGAAGCCCAGGGGATTAAAAGCCGCATTATTCAAAAGCGACAGTATGAACTGCTTGATCAAGTAAACTTGCCTAAAACCAGTCTGAATCGTTATCCCCATCAATTTTCAGGTGGACAGCGTCAGCGTATTTGTATTGCGCGTGCGCTTGCGAGTGCGCCGCAAGTACTCATTTGTGATGAGCCAACGAGTGCTTTGGATGTGTCTGTGCAGGCACAAATTTTAAATTTACTGAAAGATTTGCAGTCAGAGCTTAATCTATCTTATTTGTTTGTGACGCATAACATGGCTGTGGTGTCTTATTTGGCGGATGGTGTGTTGGTGATGCGAGATGGCGTGATGGTTGAAGCGGGCTCATGTGAACAGTTATTGCATGCACCTTCAGCCTCATATACACGTCAATTACTAGAAGGCGTTTTATCGCTTAGTTCGTCATAGGGCTGTGCAATTGCGATGTAGCTCATTATTTTTAAGGACAATATCGATGTTAAAATTCAAATGGATGTATACTGCTTTTTTGTTCAGCTTATTTTCAATCTATTCTCTATCTGCTTGTGCCGAAACTGATTATCCATTAGAAATTCATGGCACATTACAATCAGGGGGAACGGCATTTGCAAGCGCTATTGCGGATGCCACCGTAACACTTTATAAATCTAGCAAAAAAACGACCACAAGCATGGGGACTGCAATTACGAATCATGCAGGAACATTTCGTTTTGTTCTTTCTGAAAATCAAGCATCAACGCAAGACGAAATTTTTTACGTGATTGCAAATAAAAATAAGACAACAAAGCTTGCAACCATTATTGGAAAAAGCACTCATGCCCATATTACTATCAATGAAATGACAACGATTGCGGCTGCTTATTCCATGGCGCAATTTTTTCATGGCGATCAAATTTACGGCAATGCATTAGGATTAAGTATTGCTGCTTCTATGAGCGATAATTTAGTGTCTTCAGGTGAAGGTCGTTTATCAACCCTTATTCAAACATCACCTAACGCAGATGAAACCAATGCGATGCGCTCACTAAGCTCACTCTCTAATTTATTGGTGCCATGTGTTCAAAATGTACCGGATGCCTGTACCTCTTTATTGAGTGCGACAACAGTTGCTAGACACATACCAGAAAATACCTTGGAAGCCGTATTAAATATTGTTCATAATCCCGCGAATAATGTGTCAGGTATTTATTTTTTAGCGGATACCTCGTCAACGTATACCCCTAAATTAGAAACGCTTCCAGATGCTTGGACTTTAGCGATAAAATTCAATGACTCTGGTAGCGAACATTGTCCTTTTGGCGGTCCTGCTAAGATTGCATTTGATGCGAAAGGATTTCTCTGGATTACAAATAATGTAATACAAGGCACACCCGATTCTGCGACGTGTGCAATCGTACTTCAACCCAATGGCCAACCTGCAGATGGACGCAATAATACCCCAACATCTCCGCTTTGGGGTGGCGGTTTATTAGGTACTGCATTTGGCATCAATATTGATAAAGACGGCGCTGTTTGGATGGGAGATTTTGGCTGGGGATCGTGTGCAACCTGTATTCCGACAACAGGCTCAGTTTCAAAATTTAGTCCTACAGGGGAGCCGTTGTCGGGAGCAAATGGTTATACTTCCAATATATTAAGAGCTCAGCAAGTTATCGCAGATAAAAATAATAATATTTGGATTGCAAGTGCAGGTAATGATCGGATTGTAGTCTTTCCTAATGGCAATCCAGATGCTTCGTTTTATTACCAAGAGCCAGAGAATAGCGGGCCATTTGATATTGCAATCGGTGAAGATGATGTGGTTTGGGTGAGCAACTCAACGTCATCTATTATTAGCAGATATAAACTTAAAGGCACCAAGATTGTATTATTATCAGAGACTTCTGTTGGCGACTCGCCTAAACAGATATCGCTAGATAGTCAAGGACATGCTTGGTTGGCTTCATTTGCGGATTCATCGGTTTATGAAATGAACGCGTTTGGCGAAGTAGTTAATGTTTATAGTGGCATAGGTGGGCTGTCTAAACCCTGGGGTATTTCAGTGGATGGAGAACAAAATATTTGGATTGCTAACTTTGAGCATCTTGCCTTTGCTCCAACGCATTACTCAACAACAAAACTATGTGGCCATCACTCAGAAAATTGTCCTGCTGGTTTAGTAAAAGGCGATGCTATTTCGCCTGCAACGGGATATACCTTACCTAGTGCCGGGAGCCAAGTGTTACTACATGATGGCACACCTCTTTTTGGCTTGGATCAGGAGCCTTCCTATTTTCCGTTGATGCGTTTAACACACGTTACGTTTGATCAAGCAGGCAATGCATGGGCTGTAAATAACTGGAAACCCGCCGAATTAATGCATTTACTTCGCAATCCAGGCGGTGATGGTTTAGTTGTATTTCTAAGTCTTGCAGGTATTCCAAAATAATCAAAAATCCAATGGGGCCAGGTACGATTGATCTGTGTTGTGAGCTTTAAAAGATTATAACGCTTTACGTTTTCCCGAGAAATTTTTTGATCTTTAAGCGTTGTTTTATCCATTTGAGAAAAAGCTCTACTGCCATCTGGATTTATAGAGTTCGGCAATTACTTCAGCGGGTTCATTCAGCAGATTAGTTACCAAAATAAGGGGCGGCTTTCCTTCACGTTCAACACTCACTCGCCTAGCAAGGGATGTATAAAGGTTCTTTTTCCCACCCCTTGGGCTAAGGTTTGAAAACCTGAATAATTCATCGCCTAAAATGGAGGTATTTTCTTTTATTTCAAGTTCTTGTTCAATCCGAATAGCTACGTTAACTTTTAGCCTGGAGACAAAAAATGCATTTTTCTGATTGATGCTCCACCACCAATTGTAATCACAGCAGCCTGTATCAAAAACGTAAATAATATCCTCTTCTATGGGCCACTTTTTACCCACGAATGAATCATTTAAATTTGGATGGGGCAGCTGGATTCGCACTGGACATTTTAACTCTAAATTATGTTCAACGTGTAAGTGAAGGCCTTTACAACGTTGAGTTGGATTTTGTTTTGCCCATTCATATTCATATTCTTTTAGCTGGATTGGACTACTATCAAGCGCCCTGACAACCTTTGAAAATTCACGCTTCTGCTTTTTGGGTATAGTGATTTGATTATTAAGTGAACCATAAGAGAATCCCTACGTGCCGTGGCTTGTCCACGGCATCCAGTCAACATGAGTCAATCAACTGGATAACGCGAACAAGTCGCGTTAGGTAGGCACTGGGAATAAGTTATTTAAAAATCAAATGACTATGGCACTGTTAACAAAGTAGTTTGAGCACTTTCAAACAAGCCAGAGCAAAAAAAGAAAAGAATGTTGTATCAAGCTTATCAAAGCGCATGGTTAGCCTTTTATTTTCTTTAATGGCACTAAAAAAGCGCTCTATTGCGG
>JAHZKG010000042.1 GCA_022600515.1 Gammaproteobacteria bacterium | reverse complement strand
TTCGCTCGTCATCAGATAATGATTTACCTGATTTTTGATCTTCAATTTTTTGCTTCCAGTTATAAATAGCTTTGCTGGTTACACCTAAAGAATTAGCAGCCTCGGTACTGCTATAACCTTGATCCAATACTAATGAAACAGCCTCTTCTTTGAATTCTCTTGTATAAACCTTCTTTGTTCGCTTTGTTGTCATATGGGCACCTTGATAAGTTAAGTTATTATCCTTTATCAATGTGTGCGGTTCAATTAAACCAGATCACAGTAAATCTTTAATTTTAGGCATACACACCTCGATACACAAAGAAGATTAAATATTAAACAGAAAAAATAAAACCCAGTCAATAACAGCATGGGGCTAGATGACTAAAACAAAATGATAAAAAGCCTTTGAGCATTTAATTTTTGGATAAATTATAACAAATAAGCGCTAAGAACAACCTTGACAAGTGCATCGAGCCGTTAAATAATACGCATGATCATTTCACCCACTGAAATAGCATACCCAAGGACCCATTATGGATAAACGCATACTCCCGCACACTTTTTTTGTGGTTACAACGCTACTGTGTGTTGGCACAAAATCATTCGCCGAACCTACCAATATTGGTACACTCAGAACCGAACTAAAAAGCTATCATGATACTGGCGCTTACAATAAAGAACTCGAGAGCGTAGCAGAAAAAGCCGAATTATATATTGATGCCAGAGCAAAAACTAATGCTCAAATGGCAACCCCTTCAAAACTCGCGATTGTACTCGATATTGATGATACAGCATTATCTAACTACCAATATATTATTCAACGAAATTTTTGTGAAGATCAACAAAAAATCATCGCTTCTATTCAGCACGGTAATGCACCAGCAATTAAACCCATATTAAAGCTATATAACGATGCTCGAAACGAAAAAGTTGCCGTTTTTTTTATTACAGGACGCGCTGTTAAACTGCAAAAAGCGACTGAGAAAAACCTTAAATCAGTTGGATATACCACATGGAACGGCATATTTTTTCGTCCGAAAGAAGATACAAACCAGTCGGCTGTTCCATACAAAACCCAAGCGCGTGCAGTCATTGAAAAGCAAGGTTACAAAATTATTGCTTCAATTGGTGACCAAAACTCTGATTTAAGCGGTGGGCATGCCGAAAAAACCTTTAAATTACCTAACCCATTTTATAACTTAAAATAAAATGCTAGCTTCTAGATGCCCCGCTTTGTGCGCGGCATCTAGAACAAGAACATGTCCTACATCACTAAACACCGTGCTTTCGTTTCTTCTGGATCCAGCGCCTCAACCTGATCCCATTCAGCATCTGATTTTAAGTCACATTTTTCTTTCAACTGCTCACCCAACACTTTCAACTCATTTTTTAACACATCTAAAGCATTGTTAATATCTTGGCGTTGTTTACCACTCAAGTCACCATCCAGTTTACTTAACCCAACAAGATAACGGCGCTTTTTTGTAAGATATTCAAGTGGCAGCTGAATTTCAGCTTCATCTTCATTTTTTAATGCATTAAAACATACTGCCCAGGTTTTCTTATCTATATTTTTCAAAAAAATCGTTGAAACAAAAAAAACAAGGGCTGGATTTTGCTTTGTTAGCGCATCAAAATTAGCTTTGTTTTTTGTATCTATCGCTGTTTCTAATAACTCACGATCATCTTTTGAAGAAAACATCTTATACATAGTCTACAGCCATGATTTCGTATTCCACCATACCACCCGGCGTATTAACCACAACCACATCATCTAATTCTTTTCCTATTAACGCACGCCCAATAGGTGAGGTATAAGAAATCTTATTAATTTTAATATCTGCTTCATCTTCACCTACAATCTGATACGTAATATCTACTTCATCTTGTAAATGATGCATAGTGACTGTTGTACCAAACACCACTTTCCCTTGATTGTTCAAGGTGGTGACATCAATAATTTGAAGCTGTGATAATTTCGCTTCTAACTCTTGGATACGTCCTTCCGCAAAACTCTGCTGCTCACGTGCAGCGTGATATTCAGCATTTTCTTTTAAATCACCATGCGCTCGCGCAACCGCAATTGCTTCAATAATTTCAGGTCGTACCTTAGATTTTAAACGCGTCAACTCATCAGTTAACACTTGAGCCCCTAGAGGGGTCATTGGATGTTTTTGCATATTTCACCTCACATGTAAATCTTGTAGTCGTGTTACTGTTTCTCTATCTTCATACTTCATAGCCAAACAAGCCGCCTCAGCACCTGCTAACGTTGTGGTATAACTCACATTATGTTGCAGTGCACTTCTACGAATTTCAAACGAATCTGCAGTGGCTTGTTTTCCTTCTGTTGTATTTACAATAAAATCAATTTCATCGTTTTTAATCCCATCAACCACATGTGGACGGCCTTCGGCAACTTTGAATACCCGACGACAGTGTAACCCTGCCGCTTGTAAAACAAGCGCTGTACCACGTGTAGCTAATAGTTTAAATCCTAACGCTAACAGTTGTTTCCCAATTTCACCCACACGTGTTTTGTCTGCATCACGCACGGATAAAAACGCTTTACGTCGCCGAACGATATTAGCACCAGCACCTAATTGCGCCTTTGCAAATGCTTGACCAAAACGTCGTGCAACGCCCATCACTTCACCCGTCGATTTCATTTCTGGGCCAAGAATCGAATCCACACCCGAAAATTTAATAAACGGAAAAATCGGAAGCTTCACAGCATAAAATGAAGGTGGCCTTTGATGCAAGGCTAAACCCTGATCAATTAAACGCTGGCCTACTTTACAACGAGCAGCAATTTTTGCCAACAATAAACCCGTCGCTTTCGAAACAAAAGGAACGGTACGTGATGCACGCGGATTCACTTCAAGCACATACACATCATCACCTTGAACAGCAAACTGTGCATTGATCAACCCACAAACACCGAGCTCTAGCGCCATTCTTTTGAGTTGGTCCATGATGTCATGCTGCACAACAATGCCCAAACTACACGGTGGCAACGTACAGGCAGAGTCACCGGAGTGCACACCCGCTTGCTCAATGTGTTCCATCACACCACCAATTAAAACAGTCTCACCATCACACACTGCATCGACATCTACTTCTGTTGCATCATTTAAAAATTTATCGAGCAACAATGGTGTATTTTTTAAATTAATTTTTGTCTTTTCTAAATACTGCTTTAAATCGTCTGTCTGATACACAATTTCCATGGCGCGGCCACCCAACACATACGACGGCCGCACAACCAACGGGTATCCAATTTTATCTGCTTGTTTAAACACTTCAGCAAAATCTGATGCCATTGCATTCGGGGGTTGCTGTAAACCAAGACGCTCGACCAATGCCTGAAAACGTGCTCTATCTTCAGCCATATCAATCGCATCAGGAGACGTTCCTAAAATAGGAACCCCTGCAGATGCTAAGGCACGTGCCAAATTAAGTGGCGTTTGTCCGCCATACTGCACAATCACACCCATGGGTTTCTCAACAGCAACCACGGCGAGTACATCTTCTAGTGTTACAGGTTCAAAATATAATCGGTCAGATGCATCAAAATCTGTAGACACGGTTTCAGGATTACAATTCAGCATAATGGTTTGATAGCCGGCTTCTCTTAATGCAAGTGCTGCATGAACACAACAGTAATCAAACTCAATGCCTTGACCAATCCTGTTTGGCCCTCCACCCAAAATCATTATCTTATTCTGAACTGCATCCGTTCGAGATTCACATTGAGACGCATAGCATGAATATAAGTAAGCCGTCTCACTTGGGAACTCTGCAGCACATGAATCAATACGCCTATAAACAGGCGTTATACCTAATATAAGCCGGCGTTCACGCACCGCGGCTTCATCTGTTGATAAACAATCGGCAAGATAAGCATCTGAAAAGCCACGGCGTTTTAAATCTCGAAAAAAAACAGCATCCAGATCTTTAAGCGTATGATTTTGAAGTGATTGCTCTACTCGAACCAAGCTTTCTAGTTGTGTTAAAAACCAAGGATCTATTTTAGATTCTTGGTAAATTTCCTCTCGTGTTAAACCTTGTCGATACGCATCAAGAATAGTCCATAATCTATCGGGGGTTGGCTCACGTAATTGTCCACGTAATACAGCCATATCATCTGATTGAAGACGTGACTCAAGCCCTACATGCCCTGTTTCTAAACTACGTACAGCTTTTAAAAGCGCTGACTGAAAATTAGCCCCTATCGCCATCACCTCACCAACTGATTTCATCTGTGTAGATAATGTATTCGACGTTTGGGGAAATTTATCAAAATTAAAACGGGGTATTTTAACCACAACATAATCAAGCGTTGGCTCAAAAGAAGCAGGCATTTGTCCACCTGCAATCTCATTTTTAAGCTCATCCAGCGTGTAGCCAACAGCAAGACATGCAGCAACTTTTGCAATTGGAAAGCCGGTTGCTTTTGAAGCAAGTGCCGAACTTCGTGATACTCGTGGGTTCATTTCGACCACAAGTAAGCGCCCGTCAGCCGGGTTCACTGCAAATTGTACATTTGCTCCCCCTGTTTCAACACCAACGGCTCGTACCACGCGAAGGGTTGCATCTCGCATACGCTGATATTCTTTATCTGTGAGCGTTTGTGCGGGTGCAACCGTAATAGAGTCACCTGTATGCACCCCCATGGGATCTAAATTTTCAATGGTGCAAATAATAATCCCTTGATCATTTTTATCTCGCACCACTTCCATTTCAAATTCTTTCCAGCCAATAACAGACTCATCTAAAAGTAATTCACGTGTTGGCGAGAGCGCTAAACCTTGCGTACAAATATCTTCAAATTCTTCACGGTTATACGCAATGCCACCGCCGGATCCCCCCATAGTGAACGATGGACGAATAATGGTAGGAAAGCCCAATTGTGCCTGAACGGATAAAGCCTCTTCAAGACTATGTGCAATGGCTGAACGAGGCATTTCCAAGCCAATAGAATCCATTAAAGCTCGAAATTTTTCGCGATCTTCTGCTTTATCAATCGCTTCTCGGCTCGCGCCAATGAGCTCCACACCATGTTGTTCTAAAATACCTTCACGAACTAAATCAAGGGTGCAATTTAAGGCTGTTTGCCCTCCCATCGTGGGTAATAATGCATCTGGCTTTTCTTTTTCAATCACGCGTGCGACTTCTTGCCAACGTACAGGTTCAATATACGTTGCATCTGCAAGCTCGGGGTCAGTCATAATCGTTGCCGGATTTGAGTTGACCAAAATAACGCGATAGCCTTCGTGCTTTAAAGCACGAACTGCTTGCGTACCTGAATAGTCGAATTCACATGCCTGTCCAATAACAATGGGACCTGCACCTAAAATTAAAATAGACTGAATGTCCGTTCGTTTGGGCATTATAGATCACGTATCCCGTGTGAGATGGCCTATTTTATCTTGTTTTTAATGCTTTGTCTTCAAAAGGTACATACAAAACGTTCTTCTTTATTATTGTTCCGCTTCCGCTGCTTTGTTTCCTCTTATGACGTTTCGTCGAATAGGGGTACGCCGAGCTGGTTTTGCACGCACAGGAATCGCATGCATATCATGCGCATCAAGCGTTCCATCATCTGCTGTACTATCACAAACGCCTTCTGCTCCTAAACATTGACAGGCTCCACTTGCTGTGTGCTGACTGACCCCTATACATTTAGCCGCAACACCGCAACTACAATGGCTACGCCGCCACTGATTACACCCTTCATGGCTACCACACACTCTTGCATGCAACTCAAACGAGAAAAGTAAAATAATGCCGCCGATTAACCAAAGCATTTGCTTGCACATAATATCTCCTTAATTATATATGGTAGTATTTTTAAAGTCTTAAAAAAATCTAAGGACCTCACGATGCTCCAAGACGTTACACAGCAATATAATCAATCCATTCAAACATTTTATTTTCTCATGTTAATTATTAATGCGCTCATCCATGTGCTTTTTGCAGGTGCTGTTGCAAAAGATGCGGGCCATCTTTCAAAAGTAGGAGGCCGTCCTGCTTTGGTTTCTGCGCCAACCTGGGCCTTCGCAACGCTTTTGGGTGGCGTTATGGTTGCCGCAGTTTATTGGTTTATTCACCACTCAACGCTCACGCGCCCCATCACATCCATTCAAAAAAAATCTTAATAATTTATGGTGCCATATTCACTTTACCATCTTTCGACAGTAAGACTGCAATCGGTCTTGTTGTTGGAAAGTGGGCAAATAGAATAATCATCATCACTGTTATTGGTACAGATAAGAACATACCCATCACGCCCCAAATAATCCCCCATAAGCCCAATGCAAATAAAATAACGAGCGGACTCAAGTTAAGTGAACGCCCAAGGTAGCGTGGCTCAATAATATTACCTATAATAAATTGCGCGGTCACAAGGCCTGAGGTCATCAAAATAAAAGGCATCCACGTTTGGAATTGTATAAACGCTAATAATGCGGGGAAAAGTGTTGCAATAATAGCGCCAATATTTGGAATGTAATTCAAGAAGAAAATCAGCAGCGCCCAAAACTCAGCAAAATCTAGCCCAATCCACGTCATGATACCCCAGCTTGCCATCGCAGTTAAAACGCCCATGAGTGTTTTTAATCCCAAATACGTTTGTGTATCTTTCACTGTTCGTGCTATCAAATTTCTTACAACCGTTCTTTTATTAGCCGACGGTACAAGCAATGCTAATTTCGCATCAAACACCGTTTGCTCTACAAATAAAAAGCTCACATACAAAGCTATCAACACAGCTGAACCTGCTATCGATGTAAATCCAGCATAGATATTAAGTAATATTTTTTGAAAATTAAGCTCATCAACTAAACGATCAAGATTCGCAATGACTGTAGATAATAATTGCTGGTTGAACTGTCCCATTAGATGCTTAAAACTGGCTTGATAACGCGCTGACGCGCTAATCACTTCATTTACATTGTTACTGACAATATTAACCAACCCCCAAATAAACCCAATCACCACTAAAAGCGAGAACAACATACTGAACACACCCGGCAAATGCTTACCCAAAACAGGTAACCGCTGAATTGCATTATTCAGTGTGTTGAGTAAATTCCAGATGAACAGAGCGATAACCCATGGCAATAAAAAGCCCCTGCCTGCCATCAACAAATAACCGGATAAACAAACACTCACTAAAATAGCCATAAACGTTATTGAACGACTCATAAATACCTTTATTATAATTTAAAATTAACACGTCCATATCGTCCAAGTTATCATCGCTTAAACTGATTGTCATCCTTATTGAATAATCTATTTTTCAGTAAAAAAATAACTTAAAATAAAATTAAAATAATCGCTTGGCATTGTTTTTATACACATCGTTATAATATGTGGATAATTTACTGACTACGCCTTACACCCCCCGCTTAAAAATGCGTTAAAAACCCGTAAAGCCATTGAAAAATAAGGATTTTACTGCTTACCGTCTCAGTTACTCGTTATCCACAGAATCTGTGGATAACATTGTGGGTATATTAAAAATCTTATTGGAAATAAGGACATTGCCTGTATGCATTAAGGCTTACCACCATACTTAAATACGAGCGGTACCTAAGCGCTAACTTGGCGTAACCAATCGCCATCACCATCCTCATCTTTGTATGATAAAACAACCACCTGTGTTCCTATTTTAATAAACGATTCATTAAGCCACTTTGCGGCACTTGGAAGCACACGAATACATCCATGACTGGTGTTGCCGCCTGAGAAATTATAGCCGGCATGAATGGTATACCCTCTAAAAAAATACATGCAGTAAGGCATTTGAGCGCCCCCTTTTGTTTCGACAGGAAACTCTCTAGAATAACACCGCTCTCCGCGCTTTTTATAGACTTTAAAGCTACCGGTTACTGTCCGGCAAGGAGCGTCTACATCGTCACAATAATCCGCCCCACCCGACGCACGACCGGTCATCACACGCGCACCTGCCTCATCATAAGCCGCCCATGCAAGCGCCTTAGGATCAAACACAAATACATTATGACCTGTTGGATGCGTATTAAGCGGAAAATAACGCTGTCCTCGTTTATCTTTCAAATAATAAAGCGTGTAGTGCTCGTCACCATAATCATCAATAAGAATGGTCGATGGATCAGGAGCAGCACAGGCTGTTAATATAAAAAAAAATAGAACGAGAACGCCTCGCTGCCAGATTTTTTTCATCCTCTTTTGTTGCATGTTATGCATGAAGCCTTCTGTATTTTATTCGAGAAGGACGGTTCGCATCATCGCCTAATCGACGCTTACGATCAGCCTCATAATCTTGATAGTTCCCGTCCACAAATACAACGTTTGAATCCCCTTCAAAAGCAAGTAAGTGCGTACAAATACGATTTAAGAACCACCTATCATGAGACACCACAATTGCGCACCCAGGGAAATTCAGCAACGCATCTTCAAGTGCACGTAACGTTTCCACATCTAAATCATTACTCGGTTCATCCAGCAATAAAACATTCGCACCTCGTTTTAATAATTTAGCCAAATGGACACGATTACGCTCTCCACCCGAGAGTTGACCGACTCGTTTTTGCTGATCAGACCCTTTAAAGTTAAAGCGACCAACATATGCACGTGATGGCATTTGAAAAGCCCCTACTTGAATCATATCATGCCCATCCGAAATCGCTTCCCAAATGGTTTTACTGTCATCAAGACTATCACGAGACTGATTCACATAAGCCAAATCGACCGTATCGCCGACTCTAATCTCACCGTCATCAGGTGTCAGCTCATTGGTTAACATTTTCAAAAAGGTCGACTTACCTGCACCATTGGGTCCGACAATCCCCAAAATACCGCCTTTAGGCAACCTAAAATCTAAGCCTTTAAACAAAAGCTTCTCACCAAAAGCCTTAGATAACTTGACGCCTTCTATCACTAAATCACCCAAACGCTCACCGGGTGGAATATAAAGCTCATTGGTTTCTTGGCGCTTTTGAAATTCACGAGATGTCATTTCTTCAACACGGGCAAGACGTGCTTTATTCTTAGCGTGTCGGCCTTTGGGTGATGTTCTTGCCCACTCTAATTCTGTTTTTAAGGCACGCCCATGCGCTGCTTCTTGCTTACTTTCCTGCTGAAGCCTTTCTGTTTTTTGCTCAAGCCATGCGGTGTAATTGCCCTCGTACGGAATACCTTCACCCCGGTCAAGCTCCAAAATCCACTGCGCTGCATTATCTAAAAAATATCTATCATGGGTAATTGCAACCACTGTGCCTGCAAACTCGTCTAAATAACGCTCAAGCCATGCTACGCTTTCAGCATCCAGGTGATTGGTTGGCTCATCTAAAAGCAGCATGTCTGGGTTAGATAAAAGCAGCCGACATAATGCAACACGTCGTTGTTCTCCACCGGATAAGACCCCTACTTTTTCATCAAAATCAGGTAATCTTAATGCATCTGCTGCAATCTCAAGTTGCCTATCTAAATCCCAGCCATGACCTGCTTCAATGGCTTGTTGTAAATTTCCCTGCTCTTCGAGCAAGGCATTCATGGTATCATCTGTCATCGGCTCTGCAAACTGCATACTGATTTCATCAAAGCGTGTCAGCAAATTTTTCATTTCAGATACCGCTTCTTCTACCACTTGTCGTACAGTTTGATTAGGATCCATTTTCGGTTCTTGTGGCAAATATCCAATACTAATACCCGGTTGTGGTCGTGCTTCTCCTTCAAACTGCTTATCAACGCCGGCCATAATACGAAGCAGTGTTGATTTACCCGACCCATTTAAGCCTAATACGCCAATTTTAGCGCCCGGATAAAAACTCAATGAGATATCTTTGAGAATAAACCGTTGATTTTCAACTATTTTACTCACGCGGTTCATTGTGAAAATATACTGTGCCATAAAAACTTACTCCACTAATTCCAGTCTAAAATAATTTTGCCTGATTGACCTGATGCCATCACTTGAAAAGCCTTTTGAAAATCATCGACTGAAAAATGATGTGTGATTACAGGGGATAAATCCAGCCCACTTTGAAGCATACTTAGCATTTTATACCACGTATCATACATCTCACGCCCGTAAATACCTTTCATGATTAAGCCTTTAAAAATCACCTGATTCCAATCAATCACTGTCTCTTTTGGTAAAATGCCGAGCAAAGCTAATTGTCCGCCGTAACTCATCGCATCCAGCATCTGATTTAAAGCCATAGCATTACCAGACATTTCAAGCCCAACCTGAAAGCCTTCTGATATCCCAAGCGTTTTCATTACCGTTTTTAAGTCATTGTTTGTTACATTAAGCGCATGGGTTGCACCCATTTTACGCGCCAGCTTCAATCGATAATCACTCACATCCGTAATCACAACATGCCGAGCACCCGCGTGCTTTGCTATAGCAACGGCCATTAATCCAACTGGACCCGCACCGGTAATTAAAACATCTTCACCGACTAAATTAAATGACAAGGCGCAATGCGCGGCATTACCGAATGGATCTAATATAGCCGCATAATCACTTTTAATATCATCTGATAATGCAACAATATTACTGGCAGGAAGCGCCAAATACTCAGCAAAACACCCTTGTCGGTTAACACCCACTCCCTGTGTATTAGGACACAAATGCTGCCTTTCTGTCCTACAATTACGACATGTGCCGCACACAAGATGCCCTTCACCCGACACGCGCTGGCCAATTTTTAAATTTTTTACTTCTGGACCTAATTCAACAATTTTGCCAAAAAATTCATGGCCTATGACTAACGGCACATCGATAACTTGGCGCGCCCAATCATCCCATGAGTAAATATGAATATCGGTGCCACAAATAGCTGTTTTTTTTATTTTGACCAGCACCTCATGCGCACCGCATGTTGGCATAGGAACATCTTCCATCCAAATGCCTGGCTCAGGCCTCGCTTTAACCAATGCTTTCATAACTGTTCTCCAACCTTCATCTTTAAATCACACCCAATTCACGACCGACTTTACCAAAGGCCACCAAGGCTTTATCTAAATGTATTTGTGTATGTGCTGCCGACATTTGCGTTCGAATACGTGCTTGCCCTTTGGGCACCACTGGAAACGAAAACCCAACAACATAAACCCCTTCATCTAACAAACGTGTCGCCATTTCTCCTGCCAACATAGCATCACCCAACATAACAGGAATAATAGCATGCTCACCTGGCACCAAAGTAAACCCTAATTCAGACAGGCCTTTTCGGAAATATGTGGCGTTTTGCTTAACCTGCTGACATAAAGCAGGATTATCAATAATTAAATCCAGTGCTTTAATCGATGTCTCCGCAATCATGGGGGCCAATGTATTTGAAAACAAATAAGGCCTAGAACGCTGCCTTAACCAGTTGACAATACTTCTATTTGCAGCAGTATATCCACCTGAAGCACCACCTAATGCCTTACCTAACGTGCCTGTAATAATATCAATTCTATCCGTCACCCCAAAATGCTCAGGCGTGCCACGTCCACGCTCACCAACAAAGCCAACAGCATGCGAGTCATCTACCATCACCATGGCATTGTATTTATCCGCCAGATCACAAATCGCTGGTAAATTAGCTAAAATACCATCCATCGAAAATACACCATCCGTCACAATCATCTTAAATCGCGCATCATGGGCCGCTTTTAATTGCTCTTCTAAAGCCTGCATATCATTATTGGCATATCGAAAACGTTTGGCTTTACAGAGCCTGACCCCATCAATAATGCTCGCGTGATTCAGTGCGTCGCTAATAATTGCATCTTCAGGCCCAAGTAATGTCTCAAATAAACCTGTATTTGCATCAAAACAAGACGAATACAAAATCGTATCTTGCTTACCTAAAAACGTGCTTATTTTTTTCTCTAAGGCTTTGTGTGGCGACTGCGTACCACAAATAAATCGAACAGATGCCATGCCATAGCCATATTTATCTAGCGCTTCTTTTCCTGATTTGATTAATACAGGACTATTCGCGAAGCCTAAATAATTATTAGCACACAAATTAATAACGTCGTTTTCACCCAAATCAACCAACGCTTGCTGCTGACCTTGAATCACGCGCTCAGGCTTAAATAAACCTTCTTCTTTTAATCCTTGTAACTCAGCATCTAAATAGGTGGTAAATGCGTCTTGCATAAAAATATCTCCAATTATTTTATTTTTAACATTTTTTAATATTGCATGAATTATAGCAAACTGAGGTCAAATCAACCATGAATATAAAAATCAAACACGTCTTCATCTCATCTAAACAGTGCTTAGACGAATAAATCACATCAATCTTTATTCAGCGCTCTATCTTAAACCCTCAAATTCTTGCTAAAATCAATTTATATTTAGTTTTTAATTAATAAAGCAGACCTAAAATCTTATGAAAAATCAGCTCTCCCGTATAAATATGATTAAACAACAACTACGAACAGGTAATATCCTGGATGAAGCTGTTTTGTCACTATATGACAAAATACCACGACACCTATTTGTTCCTGAAGCATTACAAAACACAGCGTATAGCGACTTACAATTACCTTTGGCACACACACAACGCATGATGACGCCCCTTGAAGAAGCCTCTATTTTGCAAGCACTCAAGCTAAAAGGCCATGAACATGTTCTCGAAATAGGAACCGGAAGCGGTTTTTTAACAGCGCTTCTCAGCCACAGTGCAGCGCATGTTACAAGCATTGATTGCTATCCTGAATTCACAGAATCAGCAAATAAAAAATTAAATATACACGGCAACGGCAATGTGACGCTAATAACAGCCGATGCGTCACAAGGATGGCTAGACAATGCCCCCTATGATGTGGTTGTCTGTACAGGAGCACTGCAAAGATTAAGTCGCATGCATCAATTACAAGTGATTCCTGGCGGAAAATTATTTGCCATTATTGGGGAGTCTCCTGTCATGCAAGGCCAACTTCACACCTTAAGTCACGATGAGGTGTGGCACACAGAGCTTCTCTTTGAAACTGAACTACCGTTACTAACTAATCAGATGATGTCCGCTCAACATTTTGTTTTTTAGGTCAAGCATGAAGAGATTGAAGCAATTTGGATGTATCGTATGCTTAAGCTTTGGCTTAAACTCTATACCATATGCAGCTGATTTATTGGATATTTATCTTCATGCTTTAGATAACGATCCCGTATTCAAAGGTGAACACAGTATTTTTATGGCCGAAAATGAAAATATTGCCATTGCCCGCGCACCTTTATTACCCCAAATCAGCATGAGCGCTTCAGACACCGCAAATCAACAAAATGTCAATGCAGGCACTTTTTTTTCCGTTAGCGAGTCTTATTCAAATACGCAATTTCAAATAAGCGCAACACAAGCCCTGTTTAATTACAAAAGCTGGGCAAAAGTACAAGCAGCGAAAGCTTCTGTTAAAGCCGCCCACGCACGCTTTAACGATAGAGCACAAGACCTTATTCTTAGAACAGCCAAGTCTTATTTCCAGGTTCTTTTAGCATATGACAACCTCCGCTTTGGTGTTGCAAAAAAAAATGCCAACAAACGACAACTCGATCAATCAACACAACGCTTTAACGTAGGGCTTGACGCAATCACTTCGGTTTACGAGGCACAAGCAGCCTATGACCAATCCGTTGCACAAGTGATTGAAGCAAAAAATAATGTCATGATTCAAAGTGAAGAACTACGAAAAATAACAAACCATACCTATGGTCGCCTTGCCCCGCTTCGTAACCAAGAAATCCCGCTTATGCGCCCTGAACCCGACAATATTGACACTTGGGTTGCCACCGGCATCAAGCAAAATTACGCTTTATTTTCTGCAAAGTATCGCCTTGAAGCCGCACGAGAGAACATTAAGGCGCAAGCTTCCGGAAACTGGCCCATTGTACAACTCGAATTCGCAGATGTTCAACGACGCAATGAAGGACACAGTTCAAACTTTGCCAACTTCTTCGTACCAAAATCCCAGCGCATTACAGCCGCCGGTATTGTCGTTGACTTTCCCGTGGTTAGAGGTGGGCTTGTACTCGCAGAAACGAGAAAAGCACAATTTAATTATCAAACAGCAAGTCAACAATTCGAAGAAGCTTACCGTAAAGTGGTTACCGATAGCCGTACCTCTTTTGGTAGCATCAATAACGGCATTGGTAAAGTAAAAGCAGATAAGAAAAGCGTATTCACACAAACTGAATCCGTTGGAAGTACAGAAGCAGGTTTTTTTGTTGGCACACGAAACATGGTCGATGTATTGAACGCACAAGAGAATCTTTTTAGAGCACAAAAAAACCTTGCATCAGACCAATATGCACTCATTGGTGTTATCCTTGGGCTAAAATATTTATCAGGCACACTCAATGTCAATGATCTTGAAGAAATTAACAGCTGGCTTGTCACGGAACGCATCAACAGCCGCCCCCCTCAACTGAGCGAACTGCAAAAGTAAAGCACTTCTCTCTTCTAAGATGTAGACAATAATCATGAAACCAACACCAACAGCGACTGAAAAAAAACTCCTTCATTATACAGGCAAAGCCATTGCTGACTTTAACATGATTCAAGCAGGGGACCGTGTCATGGTCTGTCTGTCAGGTGGTAAAGACTCCTTCACATTGGTTACTATTCTAAACCAACTCAGAAAACGCGCCAAAATAAATTTTGATATTTTTTCTTTCACACTCGATCAAGCACAACCAGGCTGGGATGATAGCCAGCTGCGTGCCTGGTTACTTGAGCGCGATATTGAACACAAAATTCTTACACGCGATACCTATAGTATCGTCAAAGATAAAATCCCAGAAGGAAAAACTTACTGCTCACTATGCTCTCGTCTTAGGCGCGGCATTATCTATCGATATGCCGAAGAAAATGGATTTAATAAAATCGCACTTGGCCATCACCGCGATGATCTCATTCGTACACTCCTAATGTCCATTTTTTATAATGGCGATATTCGCTCAATGCCGCCAAAACTCCTAAGTGACAATAAAAAACATATCGTTATCCGTCCCTTGTCTTACGTACAGGAACAAGATATTATCATCTATGCGCGCGAACAAGACTTTCCGATTATTCCATGCACGCTATGTGGATCACAGGATAACTTAGCACGACAAAAGGTGGCCCATTTGATCAACAAGCTAGCCCAAGAAAACCCCAAAATTCCTAGCAACATGCTACATGCATTACAATCGATAAAACCCAGCCAGCTCATGGATGAAAAACTCTGGGATTTTAAAAATCTAGAGTCGGGTCTCATAACATCTGAGGTAACTTATGAATAACACATCCCCAGTATTTTTGCGTCAGTTTCGTATTTATAGAAAACGAAACTTAAAATTTGACCTTATCTCTGCCCTGGTTGTCTTTTTTGTAGCAATCCCGTTATGCCTCGGGATTGCGCTTGCCTCTAACGCACCTCTCTTATCAGGTATTTTAAGCGGAATTATTGGTGGCATCATCGTTGGGGCATTAAGCGGCTCGCAAGTTAGCGTCAGTGGCCCTGCAGCCGGACTCGCAGCCGTTGTTGTTGCAGCTATTGCGCAATTAGGTGATTTTAATACGTTTCTTCTTGCCCTTTTTTTGGCCGGAATAATTCAAATCCTTACTGGCGTATTTCGTGCCGGTTTTTTTGCAGAATATGTCCCATCCAATGTCATTCAAGGCCTACTCAGCGCCATTGGCATCTTATTAATTTTCAAGCAGCTGCCTCTTGCATTTACATTAACATCGAGTTTATCTGAACTTAAAATGCACTTATTAGATGCAACCGAAGGATTCAGCTTCAAACCCCTGCGGGATGTTTCTTACCATATCAACAGCGGGGCGATGATTATATCGACCATCTCACTGGCCATGCTGGTTTACTTCGAAAAAACAAACATCAGATGGCTTAAAGCCATTCCAGGCACCATCCTTGTGGTCCTTTTTGGCATCATCATCAACGAAGCCTTTGTTCTTACACACTCTTATCTTGCACAAAACAGCCCTCAGTTAGTTAATATTCCTCAACACAGCCAATTATCTGATTGGGTCAAGCAACTTCACTTTCCTAAATGGTCAGCCTGGTCTAACCCAGATGTGTATCTATATGCAGGTATTCTTGCTATTGTTGCCTCACTTGAAAGTCTATTAAATATTAAAGCCGCAGAAAAACTCGATAAAAAACATCGCCGCACCTCTAAAGATAAAGAGCTTATAGCGCAAGGTGTTGGAAACCTGGCAGCTGGTCTCATTGGCGGCCTACCTGTTACCTCTGTGGTTGTACGCACCTCTGTTAATATCGAAGCGGGCTCAAAAACAAAAGCATCCACCATATTTCACGGATTCTACTTGCTCTTTGCCGGCATGCTCATTCCAGGGCTTTTAAATCGTATTCCACTGTGTTCATTGGCGGCTGTCTTAATCTTTACTGGGTACAAACTCTCCTCTCCAAAACTATTTAAATCCATCTACAAACAAGGCCCCTCACGCTTTATTCCATTTATTGCAACGCTCATTGGTATTGTCACATTAAATATTTTGACAGGTATTATTATTGGCCTTTTGACCAGCCTGTTTTTTATCTTAAAATCAAACAGCCAAGTGCGCTTGGATATTATTAAAGAATTCTACCCCAACGGTGTCACGCAACGTCTTATTTTGCCGCAGCAAACTACCTTTCTAAATAAAGCCTCGCTTATTGCAGAACTGGATGGTATCCCACACAAGTCACAACTGATAATCGATGCGCGTTATTCTAAATACATCGACAAAGAAATTATTGAATTCATCTCAGAATTTCAAACCGAACAAGCACCACGTAAAAATATCTCACTTAATCTCATTGGCTTCAAAAAAGATTACACCATTCAAGATCATATTAATTTCATCAACGTAACAACATATGACGTACAAGCAGCACTGTCACCTCAGCAGATTTTAAATATTTTACATGAAGGCAATCAACGCTTTCTTGATGACACGCGTATTCACCGAAGCCTGACCATTGATATTAAACACACAGCGGTTACCCAGCATCCAATTGCCGTGGTACTCGGCTGCATAGACTCCCGTGTGCCGGTTGAAACTGTGTTTGATATGAGCTTTGGCGATTTATTTTGTGTGCGCGTTGCCGGCAATGTTGTCAGCGACGATATATTGGCCAGCATTGAGTATGCCTGCCACGTTATTGGTGCAAAACTCATCGTGGTACTAGGGCATACGCGTTGCGGTGCAATTGAAGCGGCCTGTACAGCACCAGAACAAGAAGGTCATGTACCTCAGCTTCTTTCTAAGCTCAAACCCGCAATTGAAGCCGAAGAAGCGTTATCCACCAAGAAATCCATACATAATAAAGCCTATTTTCGAGATATCACTGAACTTAATATTGCGAATACGCTATATAATATCTATCAACAAAGCACTGTGTTAAAAAAATCACTCGACAATAAAACGATAGGTATGGTGGGCGCTACATACGATGTAAATACAGGAAAAGTACACTTTGATAATTTCTCTAAACGAGTTACTCAATTAAAACACAAACCACTTAAAGCGCTCAACGA
>JAHZKG010000041.1 GCA_022600515.1 Gammaproteobacteria bacterium | reverse complement strand
TGTGCTGTGAGGCGTCTATCCATGTGCGTATTTGATCATATTCGGCTTAAGTTCGCAATTCTATTAGCGATGGGTATAGACGCATTTATTAATTGCGTGCTGTGAGAGGTTAAGTAAAAAAGATTGTCGCTTTACTTCGTCTCGCTCTTTATAAAGCGGCGACTTTTTTTTCGCGTAATTCGCAGGCGCTTTAGTGCACGCCATGCACCTGAGTTAGTAATACCGAAGTGTTCTGCTATTGCGTTTAAATAAGCATCCGGATTGGACGATATAAACTCTCGAAGCTTCACATCATCTACTTTATAAGGTAAATTTTTGCGTGGTGTTGGTGATAAAGCGCCGGTTTCTTCTTTTCTGGAGCGCCAACGCTGTATCGAAGAACGGCTCACTTGGAAGGTATCACAAGCTGTTTTGATCAAACCACCTGCTTCAATATACTCTAAAACTCTTACTCTTAAATCTGATGAATGACTCATAATAAAAAGCAGATATCATAACACAATAAAGAAGTCCTTTTGAAATCAATCAACTATAATTCAAGATAAATTATAGGCTGATCCAAATGTTGTATTTTCGGTGATTCAGCAAGATCCCTTGGCAGTACTCAAAGCCTCAAAATCCATCAGAGTTAAACTGTTAGAGCCTGTTACGCTCTTGGAGGAGATAAGAGGCTTAAAAATAGAAGGCTCATCAGAATCTCATAAGGATGAGAGGATGGATGCGTTTGTTGAGGAAAAATATCTTGAATTAGAAACGCTTGTACTCAAAAAAGAGACATCACCTTAAGAAATTAAAGCATTTTCTAAGGCATTAGAATTAACACAAGCGCACCTAAAAGAGCATCAACACCAGGTCAGAGCGCTTGAGAGTTTAGTTAAAAAAGATGCAAAAGGTATAGCAGGAAAAAAATAGTCGGCAAGAAGTGCTCTGCTTCAGACGCGGATTGAAGATCGCAGTGGGAAGGTTGTACCAGCGTTAGAAAAAGCCCTTAATACGCATCGACATGCTAAAAAGGCTCAAAAATTTCAGGAACTCATAGGAAGAAAAACAACAGCAATGAAACATTTTTAAAAAGAACTCATGGCGCAAAAAAACAGTGCTAAAGAACAGGCGTTGGAACTGCAAAAGAATAAAGAGTCGCTCCCTAGCACTACCCCTCGCATGGAATAATATTATAAACTACCTAAGAAGCGCTCTAAGTCATTGATGATCAGTTGCACCAGCAGTAAACAGAACGCAATACATGCCAATTGATACAAAAGCACTTCGAAAGCAACGGATAGGGGTTTGCCCCGTATTTTTTCTAAAAGACTATATACAATAGATCCCCCATCAAGCCCTGGGATTGGAAGCAAGTTTGCAACAGCAACGGCAAGGCTTAGTGTGGCAATGAAATATGAAAAAATACTGACGCCCTCTAGAAAAGAGTCTGCCATTGCTTTAAATAAGCCAACAGGCCCTAAAAGCAGCGTGAGTGGGATAACGCCGCTACACAATTGCTTTATCATCATCAAGAAAAAAGTAATCAGATATTTTATTTTATAATATGCGAGTTGATTCGCTTTAATCAATGAAACGCCCGCGGTATCTTCTTCTTCAATATTGCTGCGATCAAGTGTAATACCAAGGCCTGCCAATAAAGATTTTTCTTTGGGCGCATATTGCCAGTTTTTTAAATTAATTTGTGTGTGATATAGCAGGCCTGATTTTTTTTGAATAAGCAGTGGAATTGAATCAGCGCCAAGGTGCATGATAATGCCCATGCCAACTTCACGCCACGCGGGTGTGTCTGCATTGGCCACCCCAATGATTTTATCGCCTGATGTTAACCCGGCATGTGCAGCAATGCTTTTAGGTATAACGTCGTGAACGATAGCAGGGTGTTGTGTGTAACCCAATACAAACATTAAAACCAGAGCAATCCAGGCGACAATGAGATTTGCAAGGGCACCCGAGGCAAGAATAATAATACGGGCCATGACAGGCTTTTTATCAAAGCATTGACTGTAGTCTTGGATGGGAACGGGTGCGATACGATTATTTAATAATGTAACATAGCCACCGAGAGGCCATTTTGCCCAAACCCATTCGATGCCACTTTTTCTCGTCCAGGTATAAAGTGGCTTTCCAAATCCAATTGAGATACGCTCAATTTTCACGCCAAAAAATGTCGCAGACAAGGCGTGTCCGGCTTCATGGATCCCAACCACTAAAATAAGACTTAAAATAATAGCAATAAATGCAAGAATAATAGTCATGTTTTATACGCGGCAATTAAAAGGATTAAAGTATCGTAACTTATTTTAAGTTGTTTTTGCGAACTTGCGTTTTTTATGCACTTTTACGTGTTTCAAGCGCTTCATCTAAATACCTAGCTGCTTCACGAGGATCTTTCAAATATGCTTTTGCAAGTTTGATGTCTTTAGCCTGTGTCTTTTTATCACCACCACAAAGCAACAGGACAATTACATCATCTACTTCACTAAAAATGAATACGCATAATAGCCCCGTCTTTGCGAGGAGGGCTTTAGCCCGACGTGGCAATCCAGGGTCTGTAATATTCAATAAAACCCATGGATTGCCACACCACTCGCTATGCTCGGGTTCGCAATGACGGCCCTAAATGACCAAGAGCAATCCTTGCTAAGCGAGATTTAATGCGATAACGAACCGCAGTTCCAATTATGCAGACAGCGAGGTCACAAAAAACAGGTTATTTTAAATTTTTTTTGATAAAGTGAGTGATGTAGCGCTTTAATGAGGATAGATGCATGCGGCACTTAAAAACCATTGTATTTGGCTTAAGTGGAAACCCCCCCACACAAAATCATTTGGTATTTATTCAATATTTGTTAAGTCTAGATGCATATGATTTAGTGCGTGTTATATTGAATCATCAGTCGCCTTTAAAAGCTTTAACGCATTATATTACTCCTGAAGCCCGCTTTGATTTATTAAAAACAATGCTTAGTGCTGAATCAGTTGACTTGAATCGATGTGTGCTCGAACGCTTAGAGCTTGAGCGTCCACCACCTTCTCGTATGATAGATACGCTGAAGGCTTTAATTGCACGTGCAAAGCAACAGAACATATCTGAATCCATTACGTTGGTATTGGGGTTAGATGCTTTAAAGCAATTTACAGATTGGTATCAATGGGACGCGTACGGTGCGCTTTGTGAAATAAAATTTTATGCGCGGCAAGATGAAACGATGTCTGCAGATGCAATTCAGGATAAACTGCGTATATTACATGATGCGGGTATTAGCGCATCGGTTGTATCAGATGAAGACGCAAAACTGCCTATGGTAGCGGGGTCATCAACCGAGGCGCGGCAGCATTATGCAGAGAAAAAAGCAGGTGTACCCAAAGGGATTACAACGATTGTAGATAAACTCATTAGGGAGCAGGGTTATTATGGTGCGACGCGTTAGTTTGATTGTTTTTTTTTGTTTTTTTATGGTAAATAATGTGATGGCAAAAACCGCTGAGGCTATTTTTGCAGGGGGCTGTTTTTGGTGCCTAGAAGCCGATTTTGATAAACTGCCTGGTGTACTCAAAACAGAGTCTGGGTTTGATGGGGGAACCACTAAAAATCCAACGTATGACCTCGTTTCTTCGGGGCAAACGCATTACGCTGAGGCGGTGAAAGTTACGTTTGATCTGAATCAAGTGAGTTATAAAGCCTTGGTGACGTATTTTTGGTATCAGATTGATCCAACCGTCAAAGACAAACAATTTTGCGACCATGGGCCTCAATATCGCAGTGCTATTTTTTATTTAAATGCAGAACAAAAGCAGATTGCAGACAAGAGTAAGCAAGCGCTAGAAAAAAAGTTTAGTCAAATATATACAGAAGTAGTGCCATCAACGCATTTTTATAAAGCAGAAGCCTATCATCAGGATTATCATGAGCATCATACGCTTCAGTATAAATTCTATCGTTATCGTTGTGGGCGAGATGCACGGTTAGACAAAATATGGGGAGAGAGTACCATGCGCTTTCAAGCAAAAAATTTAGAAAAACTGACACCATTGCAATATCAGGTAACACAAGAATCTGCGACCGAAAAAGCATTTCATAATGCGTATTGGGATAACAAAAAAGCAGGTATCTATGTTGATGTTGTATCCGGTGAGCCTTTATTCAGCTCAACCGATAAATATGAGTCGGGTACGGGCTGGCCAAGCTTTATGAAACCGATTAATCAAGATGCGGTAACTTTAGTAAAAGATAGAACCTTGTTTTTGACTGTTCGAACGGAAGTTCGCTCGAAGCAAGCCAATTCACATCTTGGGCATGTATTTAACGATGGCCCAGAACCAACAGGTTTAAGATATTGTATTAATTCTGCTGCTTTAAAATTTATTCCGGTGGCTGATTTAACTAAAGCAGGCTATGGAGAATATAAACATTTGTTTCGTGCAGATAACCCTTGATAAGATGAAGGTGTTACGTTAATTAATTATTTAAAGGATTAAGTAAAATATGAAAAAGTTAAATATTTGTACATTTCTATCTGCACTTCAGCTGTCTACATTTGCTTTTGCTGGCACAATGGGTGCCTCAAATGAATCGATTCTTCCTGGAGCGGCTGTTTTTGCTGGATTAGGGGGTAGCTATAATTCGGTAGGCATCACGCAAGATTTAAATCCACTCATTGGTATAACCAACGTCTATAATGCCGGCACTTTAATTGCTGTTGGTTCGGCGGGTGGTCCTGCGATTCCGTTTAATCAAACTGAAACAACGTTTGCACCTGAGGTACAGGCGGGTTATTTTAGATTTTTTTCAGAGCATCCTGATCATTTATTTGGTTTTAAATTTCAATATCAGTATTTGGGCCTTACCTTTACAAACAATCAAATCGTTGCACCGCAAAAGGGTACGTTTACAACCACCGGTGCAGCACCTACCGATAGCACTTTTACAGGGCGTGCAACGATTGCTTCTTCTCAAATTAAAGTGCAAGACGAGTTGGGTCTAATGGCTTTTTTGGGGACTTCGTTTAACCAAGGATATGTGTATTTGGGTGCTGGTCCATCTGTATTTAAAATCCAAAATAATTTAGATAACGTGATTGGATATGCTGATTTTAATGGGATACCGAGTAATGTAACAGGCACACCGACCAACTTTTCTAGCAGTAGCTGGGTATGGGGCGGTATTGCACAGCTGGGTATGACCTATGTCTTTAAGCCAACCTGGTTCTTAGATATTAATTATACCTATGCAATTACAGATAAAAACAGCACAAGTTATGTTAAATCATTTACGAATACATCGGCTACAACAGGGTATATTAATCAGGGCACATTAAATGGGGTGGCTTCTAACCGTGTTATCGCACAAGCATTGATTGTTTCGGTTAATAAACTGTTTCCTGTGTAGTGTTTATTAAGCCGATATTTCGCACTGTATGACATGATATGCCGGTGTTTCATAAGGGTGTGCTTGCTTTAAGGCTTGGATGGCGGGTTCAATCTGTGCTTTGGAGCAAGCAATCTCTACTTTGTATTCAGCAATTGTTTCAAGCCGATTGATTTCGCCTATTGACGCATTGCTACCGGGTAATGGCATAAATTGCCCGGTCCCTAAGGTTTGCCATGCGCAATGTTTATAATCTCCAATGTGTCCGGCACCGGTCGCAAAAATAGCCTTTTTCACACAATCAAGATGTGTTTCTGGCACCAAGAAGAAGAGCATATACATAAGCAAAATAACCTCTATTATTTTAATGTTATATTATGATAATAATAGTACGTATTATATAAAATATATCGTAATATTGAGGATTTTTTTTGAATGAATAAAACACGCTGTGATTGGTCTACTGATGATGCTTTGTATCTTAAGTATCATGATGAAGAATGGGGTGTTCCACTTTATGATGATGATAAACTGTTTGAATTTTTAATTCTAGAAGGTATGCAAGCAGGGTTAAGCTGGATTACTGTTCTAAAAAAGCGTGAGGCTTTTAGAGCAGCATTTGCTGATTTTGATGCAGAAAAAATCGTACAGTTTACGTCAGAAGATATTCAAAATTTATTGCAGAATAAAGCAATTATTAGACATAAACTTAAAATAGAATCCGTAATTAATAATGCAAAAGCTTTTTTAGCGTTAAAAAACAAAGGCAGTTTTTCTGATTTTTTATGGCAGTTTGTGGAGGGGGTGCCTAAGCAAAATAATTGGGAGCGGATGCAAGATATTCCTGCGAATACAGATATATCAGACAGCATGACAAAAGCACTGAAGCAGCAGCAATTTAAATTTGTAGGGACAACCATTTGCTATGCATTTATGCAAGCAACAGGTATGGTTAATGATCATATCGTCAGTTGTTATCGTCATGATATGGTTCAAAACACATAAGGATATGAAACAATGCATATTATTATTGTGGGGGCGGGGCCGACTGGTTTGACCGCTGGCATTGAGTTAATGCGACGTGGTGCAGTCGTTGAAATCATTGATAAGAAAAAAATGGGCTCAACACTATCCCGTGCCGTGGGTATTAATCCACATAGTTTAAAATTATTAGAAGCATCTGGTGTAACCGATAAACTATTGGCAGAAGGGATACCTTATCATGCAGCCTATTTTTATCATGGCGCGAAGGCATGGGTTACACTCAAATTAACCGCGGCGTCTCCTGTGCAATATGGGTATAACTTTATGCTGGGGCTTCCGCAAGACAGAACAGAAGCCATTTTGCGTGATACATTTGAGGGGTTAGGTGGCACACTTTATTATGATACAGAATTAAAAAAAATCACCCAAGCAGAAGATAACGTCACCGTGATAACAACCGAAGGCAAGCAATTGACTGGGGATTATGTTGTGGGTGCCGATGGGGTAGGTAGTTTAACACGTGAGCTCATGGGCATTGAATCGGTGGGCACGGAGCTTCCTGATGTATGGTCTATTGCTGATGTAGATGCTGATGCAACGCAGCTACCTGAAAGTGTTTCGTTGTATATGTTACCGCGCGGAGAAATGGTTTTTGTAGCACCTATTGGGCCGGGACGTTTTCGATTGGTGTCTAATACAAAGTGTGCATTAGATAGTATGCCCTTTGTGTTGAATACCACACATATTCGACGAGAAGCCGATTTTAAAATTAAAATTTCGCAAGTTAAAACCTATCAAAAAGGACGTGTTTTTTTAGCGGGTGACGCAGCGCACTCTCATTCTCCTGCAGGTGGGCGAGGCATGAACCTTGGGATTGCTGATTCGGCTGATTTAGCAGAAAAACTAGTGAATGGCACGGCGAGTGAATACAGCCAAGTGCGTCATAAAGAAGGAAAAAAAATCATTGCAGGCTCAGAAGTATTACGTAAAGCCTTGACGACAAATAATCCTGTAAAAAAAATGCTGATTTTGTGCTTGCTTAAATGTGTTGCGACGATTCCTGTATTACAAAAAAAAGTTGCCTGTCGCTTTCTTTATGGTTAGCTCACTTAGGTTGAAGTAATAAAAAAAGGTAAAAAATGAAGGCTATTTGTGTTTATCTAGGAGCAAACATAGGAAACAATTTTTTATTGACCGAAGCTGCAGTTGAGCTAGGACAATTGATTGCTGAAGCGGGTATTCGTTTAATTTACGGCGGATCGAGTCTTGGGTTAATGGGAAAACTCTCAGAATCTGTACTGTCCCACGGCGGGCAGGTCACAGGAATTATTCCGCGCTCATTGCTTGTAAAAGAAAAACCTTCGGATCAATTAGATGAATTAATTATTACAGAAACAATACAGGCGCGTAAGTTATTGTTTCAGCAGAGAGCAGATGCTTTCTTAGTGTTCCCGGGCGGATTAGGCACTTTAGAAGAGGCATTTGAAACGTGGAATGCTGTTGCAATAGGCACACTAAAAACCCCGATGGGCTTTTTAAATATTGATGGGTATTATGATAAATTACTCGCGTTTTTGTTAGACTGTAAAACGAGCGGTTTTATTGGTGAACCTCAATTTGATATTCCAATCGTAAAAAAGCAAGTCCATGATTTATTTTTTGATTTAAAACGGTATATTTAAAGTGCTCTAATTTTACTCTGTATTATCTGCTGCTGGATGATCTGGTTTAATTGAACCGCACACATTGATAAAGGATAATAACTTAACTTATCAAGGTGCCCATATGACAACAAAACGAGCAAAGAAGGTTTATACAAAAGAATTCAAAGAAGAGGTTGTTTCATTAGGGCGTGTTGACAATTCATCAAAGCTCCTGCGTTCTACGACAAAGAACCTACGTCCCGCCGCTTGTCCGAGGCATCTAGTGGTTTTAATGTTCTTACTGCCTACGTACCGCGCATAAAGCGCGGTACGTAGGAAAGAGAGTAAGCTCTGCCGAGGCTTTTCAATGAATTGTCAACACGCCCTAATGAATGTTAGCAGAAGTGCATATTATGCTTGGGATAGGTGACCGGCTCAGCTAATCACAAAAACAGAGCTAAAGTTGTATCGTTGTTGCAAGCGCCTATTTAATGCAAGTCGTCAAAGTTTG
>JAHZKG010000040.1 GCA_022600515.1 Gammaproteobacteria bacterium | reverse complement strand
GATGTCTTTTTTGATAATCTCGTAACCAATGGGCAAGCTGAAATCATCGTAACGAACCATACAGGAAAGGAAATTAATGCCTTTCACCACATCCCCTTTAGCATGAGAATAATGCCAGCAGTTCACCTCATTTTCATCGGTGTACGGCTTATCTTCTATCGAATCATCAAGGATAAGCACACCGTTTTGAGTTTCTCGCTCTCGAACGGCTGGTTTAACATGCTTCCACAACATCTTTGAATCGAAATCGCCCTGCCGAAGAAAGCGCGTTACTTTATCGTGCGAAATCTAACCATCAACCATATCTGACAAACCTGTTGCAGTTGCATATTTGTTTTGGCAGACCAGGTAATCAGTGTAAATATCAAGCATGTCCATGCTTTGTTCCTCCCTACAAGCAGGAGGTGAATTTTAGTTATGAGGCAAGGGTCGGTGCGCAAGGTGAGTAATTTATTTTGGGTGTAGTAGAGGAAAGGTATCCCGTCAAGCTTGTACTTATCCACAGAAGCGGTGGATAAACATGTGTACTTCCTGGGTAAGAGCACTATTCATCAGCTTTAACGAGCAACTTCAACTAAAATTCACTTAGCCGTATTAAATAGCGTTTAGTTTGTTTTTAGGAAAGTACGTATAAAGGTTAAAAGGCAGAACTTTTTTCTGTGCAGATAAGCCTATATCATATGCTGCGCTTATAAATGAGGAGATTACCTCCCCAGATTTCAATCCCATTGAAAAATTTTGGACTAGGGCGTGTTGACAATTGGGCTACAGCCCCCGTCCCGCCTACGTGCCGCGGCTTGCCCGAGGCATCCAGTGGTTTTAATGTTCTTACTGCCTACGTACCGCGCATGAAGCGCGGTACGTAGGAAAGAGAGTAAGCTCTGCCGAGGCTTTTCAATGAATTGTCAACACGCCCTAATTTAAAAAATAAAATTAAGAAAATAATTGCTAATTTTAACAGCTTAGCTGAGACGGTTGATTATGTGTTTCGATCGATCATTTAGAAATCAAACCACTATATAAATAGCTTTGCTGGTTACACCTAAAGAATTAGCAGCCTCCGTAACGCTATAACCTTGATCCAGCGCCTTTATTTTTCCGATACGCTTGAGCTGTTTTTGTGTGTTAGCTGTGGGTATGAAAATAATGCTGACGTTGTTGGCGCTATCAATATATTAGAGCGGGGACACCGCTTGTTAGCCTATGGAGAGTTGGTGCAGTCAGACCTCTCCATGAAGCAGGAACCCATCGAAGCGACTCAAGCACTTGCTGCTTGAGTACCGTAGGAATCCTCGTCCTTTAGGGCGGGGAGGATGTCAACGTGAAACGACAATATGCTCTCTATTATCTGTAGGTGCGTTTTCTTGATTGGTAATACTATGAAAACTAAGATTAACCCTAGCGAGAGAGAAGCGGGGAGAGGCCACTTCTTCTGCTCGTCCGTCATTTACAGGGGGGGCGGCAGGTAGTTCTGACGCATCATCTAAGAGACCTTCTTGCTCTAAAATACAATCGAGGATGGTACGATGCTCTAATGATTTGGTAAACAAATATCCATTGATTTCTTTAAAGTCAGGCTCACCATTTTTAAGTAAGATAACCTCCATACGAAATTGTTCGCGGTAGAAACCAAGGCTTTGACCGCCGCGCACGATAACCTCCAAATTTGCCCCCGCCTTTGTAACATAATCTGACACTTGAGCGGTTAAAAGCAGTGGCTCAGGCATGCTAAAGACATTAAAATACTCAGGTTTTTCTGTCTCAAAAAATCGAGTTTTCCTAAACGCGGGATGTTCTTCTATAACTTTGCTTCTGATTAATGGGACTAAGTTCTCAATTTGTAGGGCTTCTTTTAAAATACAAATCGCATCCGTGATACACGATAAACCATCTGATTGGCGGCTGCCATCATTCAGATAAACGTGAAAATCAGGAAAAAAATTGGCGACGTTATAATATCCTTTAATACTGGCGCCGGAATTTGAGTCAAAAATAATCATGTGCTGTTCGCCTGCTTTTGTGTAAACAAGAATGGGCAGCGCATGATTTTGCCTATAGCTTAAAATAAAGCCTTTCATGTGTTCTTCAGGCACCGCTAGGAGGTGAGGATGTTCGCAAAGGTGTTTAAAATAGAGCATGGAGTCATTAAATAAACCGATACGTTCACTAAAGTCTATACAGATTAAGTCAATACTATATTTCTTACTATAATGTTGACATAAAGCAGTGACACCTTCAGGCGTTGGTTGATAGATGAATAAAGGGGTGAGCTTACTTGTGCCTTGTTGCTCGAAGAGTGCGGCTTCTTTTCTAATGTAAAAAGGATGTAATGGCATGATAAATAAAAATCTATATCTGAGAATTTATCCTATAATAACGCATATTAATTAAAATTAAAACATTTTTAGAGGTTGCGTATAACCCATATTCAGTAAGATCTATCAGGGCTTTTTTATAGAGTGATTCAGGTAATATGGCACTGTTAACAAAGTAGTTTGAGCACTTTCAAACAAGCCAGAGCAAAAAAAGAAAAGAATGTTGTATCAAGCTTATCAAAGCGCATGGTTAGCCTTTTATTTTCTTTAATGGCACTAAAAAAGCGCTCTATTGCGG
>JAHZKG010000039.1 GCA_022600515.1 Gammaproteobacteria bacterium | reverse complement strand
GCAAGCTTGAAATGCTTAAATTCAAAACAGGACTAAATCACTTTGCTATAAAATATAAATTGGTCATACGGGCGAATCAGATCGCAATGCAGGAGTTAAAAAATATGACTTGTTAACGAGCCCCGTGCGTAAGGTGAGTAATAAGATTAAATTAGGGCATGTTGACAATCAATGGCATTCGGTTAAGTAACTCATGATGATATGCTATGCCTATTTTAATAGTTAGACATCGATATTTTCTAAAGGATTGGATGATTTATGCAAGCGTTATGGAGTCCTTACTTATCAGTTATATACCCAATTAAGCCCTGAGAATACTCCCTCTCCCTAAAATAATCTTGATGTTTTAACGTTTATTTCCGCTGAGGGAGAGGGAGTATTCTCAGGGCTTAAAGCATTCACACGCTCGCATCTTGAAGAGTATTGGGTATAGTTACTTAACCGAATGCCATTGGTTGTCAACACGCCCTAAATTAAGCTGATCCCAGATTAATTTTTTTAAAAACAAGCATCGCCCACTCATCTTCATATTGTGTGTCTTGGTGTGTCCATTCAGGTGTATTGTACGTATACGTTAGTTGTTCGACCTGCGTTTTAAGTATACCGGACAAAACCAATAGCCCCCCTGGTTTTAATAAAGCCTCAAAGCGTGATTTAAGTGCTAAGAGTGGCGTCAGTAAAATATTAGCAAGTAATAGTTCAACTGGCTCTATCAGTGCTTCGGGCATTGAGAGTGAAAGCTTGCTGTTCGAAATATTATTTTTCTCAGCATTGCTTTGTGTTGCTGTTAAGGCCTGTTCATCTAAATCCACAGCGTAAGCAAGGCGTGCACCTAATTTTAAAGCGGCAAGTGCTAAAATTCCGGAGCCACAGCCATAGTCAATGATCACTTTATCTTGCAGTAATGCGCCATCAAGCCATGTTAAACATAAAGACGTGGTGGGGTGTGTCCCTGTACCAAATGCCAGGCCCGGATCGAGTGTAATATGGGTAGCATGTGGTTCAGGTGGTGCTTCTGACGACGGGCAAACCCATAAGTTTTTTCCAAACAAAAGCGGCTTAACATCTTTAAGGCAGGTACGAACCCAATCTTGATTGGGAATGGCTTTCAGGCTATGCGAAAGATTCGGATACTCAATAAGTAAAGCCTGCCAAGCAGACTCAGCCTCGATGGCATTAGCATAAAGCGCCTCAGCAATCGAGTAAGGCCAAAGCGGCGTTTCGCCAGGGCCTGGCTCAAGAATAGGCGAGTCTGCCTGATCAACCAATGTAACTGACAAAGCACCATTTGCTTCTAAGTGCTCGGTGATAGCGTCAGCATGGTCCGCATGACAAGGTTTTACGTGCAATTCAAACATGGTTAACCTTCTTTCAGCAGTGTTTCTAAGTAGTGAATATTGGTTTCCCCTGCAATAAAGCCTTTATCGTTGATGAGCTTAAGATGTAAGTCAATATTGGTGTTGATGCCATCAATAATAATTTCATCGAGTGCATTTCGCATGCGAGCAAAAGCTTCATCACGTGTTTTACCATACGCAATTAGTTTTCCAATCATTGAGTCATAATGAGGCGGCACGGTGTAGCTGCTATAAATGTGAGAGTCAAAACGAATGCCAGGCCCACCGGGTTGGTGCAAGAGCGTAATCTTTCCGGGTGAAGGCATAAACGTATGCGCATCTTCAGCATTGATACGGCACTCTACTGCATGTCCTGTGAAGGCAATATCATCTTGTGTTAGCGTGAGGGGTAGGTCACTGGCCATTCGGATTTGTTCTTTGATAAGATCAACGCCAGTGATGCACTCAGAGACAGGGTGTTCCACTTGGATACGTGTGTTCATTTCAATAAAATAAAAACAGCCATCTTCGTATAAAAACTCAAACGTACCGGCGCCGCGATAGTGTAATTTACGGCAGGCATTCACAACGCATTGTCCCATGGTGTGACGTATTTCAGGAGTAATGCCTGGTGCAGGTGCCTCTTCGATTACTTTTTGATGACGCCGTTGCATGGAGCAGTCACGTTCGCCTAGATGTATGGCGTTTCCTCTACCATCACCTAATACTTGAAATTCGATATGGCGAGGGTTTTCTAAGAATTTTTCCATATAAACAATCGGGTTATTAAACACGGCTTTGGCTTCACTCTGTGTTAAAGCAATAGCATTTAATAAGTTAGACTCACTGTGCACCACGCGCATGCCGCGTCCACCGCCGCCGCCAGCGGCTTTAATAATCACAGGATAACCAATGTCTCGGCCTAGGGCTAAGTTTCGGTCGTCGTTGTCTGTGAGTGGGCCATCTGAACCAGGAACGCAGGGTACACCTGACTCTTTCATGGCCTGAATGGCGGAGACTTTATCGCCCATTAAACGGATGGTTTCTGGACGTGGGCCAATAAACCGAAACCCGCTTTGCTCTACTATTTCAGCGAAATCAGCATTTTCAGATAAAAACCCATATCCGGGATGAATGGCAACGGCATCGGTTACTTCAGCAGCTGATATAATGGCTGGGATATTGAGATAACTTTTAGTGGATGCAGCAGGTCCAATACAAACGGTTTCATCAGCAAGACGCACATGAAGTAAGTCTTTATCAACGTCTGAATGTACGGCAACCGTTTGTACCCCAAGTTCTTTGCAGGCACGCAAAATACGCAATGCAATTTCGCCTCGATTGGCGATCACAATTTTACTTAACATGAATGTGATTTCCTATTCAATGATAAAGAGTAATTCGTCATATTCAACCGGCTCGCCGTTTGAGACTAAGATGGCTTTGACAACGCCTGCTTTGTCGGCTTCAATTTCATTGAACATTTTCATGGCTTCAATAATGCATAACGTATCTCCCGCAGCAACTGTTTGCCCAACACTAACAAATGGCGGGGTTTCAGGAGATGACGCGGAATAATAAGTCCCAACCATTGGAGAGTTAACTTTATGACCGCTTGGCATTGAAGGTGCTTTAGGCTCGGTGGGTGCTGCAGTAGAGAGGTGTTGTGTTGCAGGTGCTGATACCACGTGTTCAGTGATGGTTTGAGCGTGAGCAGGGCTTGTGTGCCGTGTTAAGCGGAGAGACTCTTCACCTTCTTTGATTTCAATTTCTGAAATACCGGTTTCGGTTAGGAGTTCAATGAGTTTTTTAATTTTTCGAATATCCATCGGATGTTTTCTCACTTAAATAAGATTAGTCAATATATAAATTAATTTGAAATAAAAATTATCAAAGAATAATAGAAGAATTTTAACAGAATTAACTTGCTTTGTCTATATAAGCGAAGATAGCAGCATGTTTGAAGCAATTAGGCTTTAACATGCTGCTTTTCGAAGATGTATTTAGTTACTGTTTTCGTTATACTCACCAGAAGCAGCCAAGCTATTTGCTTCCGCTGCTTTTAATAAAGCATTTTGCGCGTTTTCAGTATTAGACTGTTGTCCTTTCCATGCCTTTAAGCAGTTTTCTTGAAGAGCTCGACCGTAAGAAAAACTTAATTCCCAGGGTTGCTCGCCAAAATTATTAATGGCATTAAGGTTAAGCGTTGATTGTTCTGGTGTTTGTCCGCCTGATAAGAAATTAATAGAAGGAACAGCTGCTGGCACCTGGTTTCTAAAGACACTTAAGGTGTATTCAGCAATTTCTTCAGGTGTGCTGAAAGGGGTGTTATCTTTTCCGCAGGTAATCATGCTCGGTTTTAATATCATACATTCAAGAGCAACTTGATGTAAAAATAGTGCATTAAAGACTTCGTGCAAAATAACCTCGCTTGCTTCAGCCGCATGCTCAATGCTGTGATTTCCATCGATGAGTAATTCAGGCTCAACAATAGGAACAATTCCTACATTTTGGCAAGTCGTTGCATAGCGGGCTAATGTTTCAGCACCTGCTTTTACAGCAACAAGGCTTGGCGTGAATTCAGTAATGCTGAATACATTCCGCCATTTTGCAAATTTAGCACCCTGATTTTTAAAGTGCAAGAGACGCTCTTCAAGGCCATCAAGGCCTTGGGTTATTTTTTCATTATCTGTGTTGGGTAAGTGTACTAAGCCTTGATCAACTTTAATGCCTGGCAGAATATTTTTTTCTGCAAATAGTTCAGGAACCGATATACCTGCTTTGTTTTTATGGCTGAATGTTTCTTCAAATAAAATAACACCGCTAATATATTGTTCAAGGTTGTTGGTTGAAGCAAGTAGTAGGCGATAGTCGCGTCGATTATCTTCAGTATTTTCAACGCCAATGGTTTCAAAGCGTTTTCCAATAGTCCCATTGCTTTCATCGGCAGCTAAAATGCCTTTCCCTGGATGTGATAAATGGTCGATGGTTGTAGATAATTCATCATGATATGACACGGGTGCTGCTCCTTTAGATTGATATTATCGCGAGATATATTTTTCACGCACAATACGTTGTATAACGAAACCTTTGTCTTTTAGGTCAGAAAAAGACTGGTCTACCATACCAGGATTCCCGCATAAGTAAACTATGTCTTCTTCAGGGTTTAAGTTCAGTTCAGGGAAGGCTGTTTGTACGTAGCCTGTATGTTCATTTGGCTTGAGTGCATCAGGATGTTCGCGACTTAACTGTGCGCGATATGTCACTCGAGCATGTTGGTTTGCGAAGGCTGAAAAGTCATCATGATAGAGTAAATCTTGATGTGTTTGCACGCCCTGTAAAATAACAACATGAAGCGCTGGATTGGCTTCAAGCCGTTTGGTTAATTCGGGTATCATGGCGCGATAGGGTGTAACGCCGGTGCTTGTCGCAATAAAGATATAGCGAACGGGATCTTCTTCTTTGAGCGTTAAGCGACCAAATGGCCCCGTTGTCTTCAGTGTGTCGCCTGGTTTTAGGCTGAAAAGCAGCTCGCTACTGGGCCCGCTTTCGACAAACCCGGCCGCAAATTCTAATTGGTTATTGCGATGAGGTGGATTTGAAAGGCTGTAGCTTCGACGTAGTGTTTTGCCTTCGTGTTGAATATGTATTGTAATAAACTGCCCAGGTACGTAATTTAATGGATTCTCTGGTTTAAAAGTAAACTGTTTGACGGACGGCGTGAGCATGCACGCCTCTTCCAAGGTGATAGTAAAGGTGTTAGCCTGCATAATGGATGCACTTTGTTTGTAGAAAGGTGTTAAATATGCGTCTAAACATGTCAAATTGCAAGTATAAATAGGGTTTTTATGCCTGATTTAGTTTCTATCTTTTTAAATTTAAGTCAAGCACTAGCGCCGATACAGAAGCTTTTGTCGGGGTTTGGTTATCTAATTGGTATTGCTTTTGTGATTTCGGCATTGCATAAGTTTCATACCATAGGGGATTCCCGTGCAAATGCTCCCTCCCAAGAGAAAATGTTTGTACCGCTTGCTTTTTTAGCGCTGGGTGTGGGTCTTATTTTTTTACCAACCGCGTTAAGTACCGTGGCGAATACGGTATTTGGTAGTGGAAACATATTGGCATACTCATCCACTAGCACTAAAACAATACAAGATGCCATTGAGTTTTTAATTAAAACAGCAGGTATACTGTGGTTTGTTCGAGGCTCTGTTTTGCTGGCGCATGCCAGTGAGCCTGGTGTGAAAGAAGGATCGAAAGGGCTTACATTTATTGCGGCAGGCATTTTGGCATTAAATTTTGATAATACAACTGAGGCAATTACTTATACGCTGGATAATTTTTTCGCATATATGGGAAAGGCTAAAAGTTAAAGGCAGTGCACAAGTTAGAATATAGTAACTAGATGGTATCCGATGTTGCGTCAGGCGCGTCATCTTCATTGCATATTTTAAGCTGATTTGCTTTCGCAAACTCGATAATAGACTGGTAAATTTGGGGGCTTGATTCTTTGAGTTTGGGATCCAACAACACACACTTGTATCCTTCATGGTTAACGCTGGGTTGCAATAACGATGAGTAATGAATGCGGCTGTTTTTAAAGCTCGCCAGTGTTCCGCTCATGCGCTCGGCCCAGTCACTGGGTCGAAATGCTTTGCCCTCAGGGGTTACACCTTCGATGATAATCTTGTTTTTGTGTTGCTTTTCACTTTTTGATGCTGGTGGTTTTGTCATATTAACCGCAGGATAAGTTCAATGTGTACAGCATAGTACCAATGAAGGTATTTTATCATATTTTAGATGATTTTCGTAGGGCCTGAATGGGCATTAAACAGGATATTGTGGTAGCATTTAGAAATAGCAAGTTAACGTGGAATGAACAGTGAAGAAGAAAAACACACATAGTGGCATTTATTTATTACCTAATTTATTAACCACAGCCAGTTTGTTTTCTGCATTTTATTCTATTATTGCTTCCATGAAAGGGCAATATGACATTGCAGTGATTGCTATTTTTGTGGGAATGGTTTGGGACGCGCTGGATGGACGGATTGCGCGCATGACCAACACACAAACGGCGTTTGGTGCTGAATACGACAGTTTATCTGATATGGTGACGTTTGGTGTTGCGCCTTCAGTGCTGATGTATAGCTGGGTGCTTGAGCGGCTAGGTAAGTTTGGTTGGCTTGCGGCATTTATTTATACGGCAGCTGTAGCGCTTCGGCTGGCTCGATTTAATACGCAACTAGAAACAGCAGACAAAAATTATTTTCAAGGGCTAGCATGTCCGGCCGCCGCAGCTGTTCTTGCCGCTTTTGTTTGGACGTTTCAGGGCGAGGGCGAGGTTAATTTGTTTGTTGGCTGGATATCAGTCGGTTTTCTTATTATGGTCGCGTCGTTAATGGTCAGTAATATACGGTACAATAGTTTTAAGCAATTGGATTTAAAAGGAAAAATTTCATTCATTCAGGTATTGCTTGTGGTGTTACTGTTTGTAATTATTGCTGCAGCGCCTTCATTCATGTTGTTTTTTGCAGTATTAGCGTATGCCATGTCAGGACCGTTACAGACATTAATGGGGTTAAGACGGGCGCGCGGAAAACGGCGTCAGGCTAAATCTAAGCAAACTAAAAAATAAGAAAGTTTATTCTGGTTCACCAAATCGGTTATCGATAAGGTTAACCAGTGCATGCGTCATATCTTCTTCGTCAGGGCCATTAATTTCGAGCGTGAGCTCGCTACTTTGGCTTGCTGCCAGCATCATGACACCCATAATACTTTTACCATTCACTTTTTGTGAATCTTTGATAATATCAATTTGGCTTTGAAATCGACCAGCAGTTGAGACAAATTTGGCCGAAGCACGAGCGTGCAGGCCTAGTTTATTAATAATGGTAATTTGAGTTTCTATCATGGCAATTAATCTACCATGCCCGCTCTAATACTGCAAATGGATGTCAACATACCCAAATATAGTTCTTTGATTTCTAAATAACCTATTTTCAGTGTCCATCTCTCAGGGACAAGCCATGGCACGTAGGAATTTTCTTGTGGTTCACTTAAAAATCAAATCACTATGACACTGACGCCTGTGTGTTTTATTTCATACGCTGGGCGGTGTCAGCGAGCGTGAAGTTAACCCACTTTCTGCCTGATTAAAAAAAGAGAGGGGCGAGGGGCTTCTCTGAGCAGGAAAGTCTCTCTGTAGCATCGCCATCATCGGGCTTGCTTCGTCAGACACCACTTTTGCTCTGCGAATCAGTTCATCGGTTAAATCTTGGCTTTCACTCGCTCCTGTTGTGCGTCCTGTTTCTTGGTTATGATGAAAGGCATCTAATGCTTCGATTAAGGCGTTTAGATGGATTAAGCGTTCTTGATATTGGGATTGCATTGAAGCCAGCTGCTGGGTTGATTGTTCAAGCCCATTTAAGGTGACATGAAGGTTGGGTAGCGTTGTATCAATAAGTGCTTGTGTTTCTAGGCCTAAGACTTCATGTATTTGATGTAGTATGTCGATGATGCCTTGTCTGGTTTGGTTAGTATCAAGGGTCGCTTGCCTTAGGGCCTCAATCAGCGGATTGAGCGCCTCTGTTGCGCCCTCAAACTGTGTGTTGGATTGTTCTATTCGCGCATTTTGCCTTTCAAGCACATCGGCTGCTGTTTCTAGGGTGTCATTGAGCGCTGAGGTTGAGGTGATGAGTGTGTTGAGTAGGTCACCTGATTGAGACAGCGCATCAATAGATTCAGTTAAACTGCTCTGGAGTAGACTGACAGTATTATTGTTTGAATCTTGAGATAAAGCATGGTGTTCTGACAAAAAAAACGACCCGGCCCAGTAAAGTCCTGCCAGTGGGAGTATAAGTAAGACCGGTAAGAGCAGGAGGGTGAGCGCTACATACGAAGCGGTTAGAAACATGCCGGCAAGGAATAACTTCTTCCACCTGGCAAATGCGCCATAATAGCTCGAGAGGGTGCTTAAATAACTCTTCTTGCCATGGTTGAGTGTTTTCACCTGTTCATTGAGTGCGTGAATCCGCTCATTCTGTGTGGCTAACCGCTGAAGTACTTCAGAGGCTGAGCTGGATATCGGTGCTGTCTTGTGCTTCATGTGATATGTCTCCTTCCGTATTGTGTTGCTGTGTATTGAGTTGTGCCCGAGCGCTGTGAAGTGCTTCAGCATAGGTGTGCACCGTTCTAACCGCCTCTTCGTGTTGTGCTGTTGTGCTGATGAGCTGCTGTTGTAAGCGTTGGATTTGTTCAGCTTGGTTGGGGGCTTGCTCAATGTTCTCTAATACGGCTCCAAGGCCTCTTATCTCTTCTTGATAATGCGCTTCGCTTGCACTCAAGGCGGTTTCTAGCGTATTCAGTTGGCGTCTTGTGCCTGAAAGTGCTACTTCTCCTAAACGAAGTCCTTCTGTAGCGGTAGTTAGATTGTCATACACCGAGGATGAATGTGCTTTTAGAGCATCTAACTCACGGGAAAGAGAGGCAATCATTGTGTTAGCTGATTGGTTGGCTTGGTTTAGGGTGTCTATTTCATGTGTTAATCGCTCTACCTCTCTTTGCATAGTCGCATTTTGTGCTTCAAATTGAGAGGCTTCTGCGCTTAGGCGAGCCTGTATGGCGTCTGCCTGACGAATAATGGGTTGAACAGAGCGCGCAGTTTCCCTTAAAACGGCGCGTGTGGCGGCTGCTTTTTCTTTCGCCATATTATCGATAGCTTCTCTTGCGGCTCGACTGGTTATCTCGTCAGGCGTTTCGTCGTCGCTCTCTTCAGCGGCTGGGGCACGTCGTGTAAATTCATTGATAACACCGCCGGCTGACATCAATCCTAAAGAGCCAGCTAGGTAAGCAAGATAGGTGGGTAATGTCGCCTCTGAGCTTGCAACAGTAAATCCTATAAGCAGAGGAATGAAAGGCATAGTTTGTCCTTGTTAAATGGTTTGAGGGATAAAGACTTCATCTTTGACTGCATCGTCAGCACCTGACGGTTTAGCGAAAAATCGCCAGGTATGATAAGCGGCCCCTGAGGCTGCCATGCTGCCGCCTATGGCATAGGTTGTTTCTACCGCAAGAGCTGAAAATCCGGTGCCTGGAAGAGCCAATGCAACAAGTCCCAAAACCAGAGAGATGCTCATTATCGTACTGACTTCGGTGCGCATCATAAGTTGAAAAAAGGCGCTTGAATAGGAGTAGGGATCTGCAAAAGCATGATTTAATGTTTTCTCAATCAATTTTTCAAAGGCTGCTTGTGTCTGTGTTTTTGCGGCTTCTTCAAATAAAATAAACGCCATACAATAGGCTTTCATATAATCAGCTTTAGTGCCATCAAGTGCCAGCTGGTTTTTATGTGACACATGACTTCGTAAAATAGGCTCGGGCATTTCGTCTATGGGTGTTGTTTTATCCATCGCTGTAACATACTCAGACTCATCAGAATTATATATTCCGCAGGCTCTTTCGTACGCACGTTTTGAGGTCATCAGCTGTGCGCTGGTTCGCTCCCGATTGAGCGCATATTCATAATCACGCTGAACGAGGTTAAGTGTGTGGTTTGCGGCAATGCATCCGGCCCTATCGCCATGCTTAGGAAAGCCTGATGCTGCGACTTCATACGCAAAAAATCGCGCAAAGCGATTTGATTTTTCTGTGAGAGATAACCCTGAATTATCAAGGTGTAGGGTATGCGCTTTTTGGACGCATGTTTTGATTGCACTGCGTTTCATATCACTTCCTTGTTAGCCGCCGAGGCTTTGCTTTAAATCAAAGGCTTCCTTCCTTTCGTGGTCACTATAAACAAAAACCAGATAAAAAAACACCTATTAACACTATTTTTTTATCTAGCATGTGGTTGAGGTCATGAACTTGGGTGCGGTAAGTATGGCGTGGCAGGGGCTGTAGCCCAATTGACAATCAATGGCATTCGGTTAAGTAACTCATGATGATATGCTATGCCTATTTTAATAGTTAGACATCGATATTTTCTAAAGGATTGGATGATTTATGCAAGCGTTATGGAGCCCTTACTTATCAGTTATATACCCAATACACTTCAAGATGCGAGAGTGTGAATGCTTTAAGCCCTGAGAATACTCCCTCTCCCTCAGCGGAAATAAACGTTAAAACATCAAGATTATTTTAGGGAGAGGGTTGGGGACACTGCCATTAAGTTAAGCGCATATTATTGATTTTTATAAAAATAAAAACTAAGTTCCCTCATTTTTTATGAAAAACAAGGATGATGGAATGAGAGGGATAACAAGAATAAT
>JAHZKG010000038.1 GCA_022600515.1 Gammaproteobacteria bacterium | reverse complement strand
TCAGTGGGACAAGATGCCCATAAATGGGGTGATGAAGCAAAAGGAAAAATAGGTGAAGCAGGTACCAAAACAGGCGACGCAGGCTCTGCAGCAACGAAAGGTATGGTTGGTGGTATTGGTGATTCTGCCAAATTCATAAAAAATAAAGGGAAGCCTGCTTCTGGCGGGGGTGATGCGAAGAGTAAAGGAAGCTCCCCGAAAAAATAAGTGATATTCAACGTATTGTCATCTCCGCGTAGGCGCACTACTGTCCGGCGGATGGGGGGAGGCTTTAATAGCTATACCCAAACACAAACTTCAATTAGAGTGATTTTATTTTTAAGTAAAGCATAAGAAAATCTCTACGTGCCGTGGCTTGTCCACGGCATCCAGAAGCATGGGAGAAGCAGGTTGTTTTTTAAATCCAAAAAGTAGGGCATGTTGACCATTCAGCAAAGCGCCTACGTTCTACGATAAAGAACCTACGCCCCGTACCTTACCTTTCAGGGATAAACCGCAGAACGTAGACGGTACGAAGGCTGTAGCCCAATTTTCAACACACCTTAATCATTGTAAATTCCCCCCATCCGCCCTATCGGGCACCTTCCCCCGCCCAGCGGGAGAAGGAAAACCATCGGGCTATAGATAGCGCGGACGGGAGAAAGGTTTAATCAGGCGACTTGGTGCCGGCAACAATGATTTTATAAGTGCGTTCATCGATGATACCCGCATCGAGTTTTTCTTTTGCATCGACCGTCATGAGTTGTCCGCGTTCGCGCACTAATTTCCGCGTGATTCGGGTGACATCGTTGGGATCGCTGTTTAATAATATATCACGAACTTCTTCATCAAAGATAAGATATTCACGGAGTGGAACCCGCTTGCCATCAACCGTTGACACCAGTTTTTGCCAAATACATAAACGAATCGTTTCTAGGATATCAATGGTACGCCCCAGTCGCTCATCGCCTGAAAAGGAGGTAACAAGGCGACGCATGGTTTCTGCTACACCTGAGGTATGAAGGGTTGTGTACACAGGGTGGCCTGTTAAGGCAGCTTCAAGGGCTGCACTGATGGTCTCAGGGTCACGACACTCCCCAACCATAATAAGACGTGGCTTTCGACGGAGTGCGTTTCGAACGCCATCTGCAAAAGAAGGCAAGTGACGAGGAATTTCTGACTGGCTGACACTGGCCGAAATAGTTTCTACTTCGTCGTAAACAAATTCAATAGGCGCTTCGTAAGTCAAGACTTTACGATTGGAGTCAGCTTGTTCAATAAGCTCACGAATAATCGATGCCAACAATGTTGATTTTCCGGAGCCTGTTGCTCCAGTAATGAATACAATGCCTTCTTGTGGTGCAATTGCATCCAAAATATTTTGAGGTAAGTTCAGGGTGTCTAATTTAGGTGGCGTTGTAGGAATGGTCCTAAGTGTAATTTGGATGGCATCATGTCCGTCAACTAAACAGGCGGTTGCATTCACACGGTAGCGGTATCGTACACCACGATTTGGACGAAACTCAAAGTGGGTATCAATGTCTTTTCCTGATAAAAGCTGCGTTGTTGCATTCGGGCCATAAATTGAATTAATCAGATCGCCCAACTCGGTGTTTGACAGTGAACGGTTGGTTAAACGTAATAGCTTCCCGTAAATCTCTGCAAAAATAGGTGAGCCTGTTTGAATGGTTATATCTGAGGCGTCTAAGCTTTCAGCGTGCTCAAGTAAACGCTCCATAAAAATAGCCGTAAACCGTGCCGGTTCATCAGGCATTAAACGCATATATTCAGCTTTTGTGTCAGTCATCGTTGAGAACCAAAATTAATTAACAGGACTAATAACCGGTTGCCAGGCATTGTGGCTTACGGCAACTGTGGCAGCATTAATACGTTGTTCCATTTTGTTAAACTCTTTGAGATTTTCGCTATCTTTTGCGACAGCGGCACGCCACTCAGAGCTGTTAATGTTTAAGGCAGGAAGTGCGGTAATGCGCAGTACACGATCGTCAATATAGAGCGCATTTCCATCACCGGTAACGCCTAAATCAGTGTGGGATACATAGGGTGCTGAAACCATGTTCATTGCTAATAGTTTTCGATATAAAATCATGCCTGTAAAATCTTCTTTAATGCGAGCAATGTTCTCAGTTAGAATCGTATCGGCTTGTTCGACACCGTTTTGCCAGCCTCTTTCAATAAAATAACACCATACTTGGCGTTCTTCTTTTGAATCAGGGAGCATACTGATATGAGGGTCCTCAGGCTTTTTGTAATCCAACCAAAGATATTGTCGCCAGTTTGGAGGGGTTGTAATAAAGCGTGCTTGTTTGGCTAATTTGTACGTGCGATCGGCCACACGAATGGCTTGTGCACTGGCAATATTTAAGGTGTTATTCCCTTGTAAGAGCACGGGGGGCAATACGTTATTGGCTAAAATAAGTGATTTGAAATCAAATATCGCATCAAGATGACGCGTTTGTCGAACCAGTTGGTCATCAATGCTTTTTGCGCGGGCAGCAAGGCCTGATTGTGCGCCAAGGCTTAAAGCGGTTTCGCGTAGTGCAGTATTTCGAATTTTTCCTGTGGATGCTTTGGCCGTGCTGTGAGCGCTCGCCTTTTTAGTTGATCCCATTGACTTTAAGCCGGCTAAAGAGGTCGTGTCACCCATGGTGCCATAGGTTCTTGGTGTGCAGGCGATGAGCCCTGCAAATAAGACAAGCAGAAAGTTACGAATAAGTTTTCGCATAGCGCAATTCGACGACCTGATTGTTAGGATATACGTGAATAGAGGCTTTTTTGCCCGCCTGGTAATCAACATCGCGTAAAATTTCAGCCAGTGCGCGATCTTTTGTATTTAAGCTAATTAAAACGGGAATAGGAGGTGGGTGCCCTAAAACACGTAATTTATAGTTGGCTGCTTTGGCAAGTCGTTCGGTTAGGTCGCCGATAGGTCCAGACCAGTCAATGGATGCGCGTGTTAATAAATTTTGTGCGCTTGGAATGGTTTGGATGTTATCCACGTTGGGTGGAATAACCACTTTTTCAACGCGTGCCATTTCAAGCATGGAGCTGCTAACCGAGGTTGCCGCTTCTGCCAGTTTGATGGTGGCATCATCGCTAGGCGCATTGTATGGAGGCTTTTTATACGTGATTGGCGTACAAGCGACGATGGAAAAAAATAACACAAAAAGCAAAGGGCGCATAATTTTCATGAACGTCGCATTAGACCATTATAGATTGGATAATTGACTTAGATTGAAACAGGAGGCACCTGTCTTGTCAAGTGTAATTTAAAGAAGGCGCACCAAGTGCTTGAGAATTATTTAAATAATCTATAGGTACATCAGCTGGGGGCTCCGTCTCAGGCTTGAAAAACAAGATGGGCGGCTGTACGGCGTGTAAAGCTGCTTGAGGTGGAGGCGCTGTTAACCACAAGTCACGAAAATCTGAAAATCGAAGGCATACCAGAGAAATGGCAAAAATGGCCGCAAGCAAGGGGACAGCTGGATGCAGCATCATAATAGGCGGTGTAAACGCAAGAAGACATGGTAATAGCAACGTATGCATCACAGCGTTTATATTGCGTATTTCTCGGGTGTGCGCAATATGTTCATCAAGATGTTCTAAATAGGCAATAATGGCTTGGCTTGAGTTATTCGAGTTATTTGAGTGATGAGATATGTCTTTTATATGGCCTTCATATTCTGTACGTAAAGCCTGTAGGCACGAGACATCATAAATGTTTTTAGCTGTGGCGGCATTCACCTCCCAGAATTTAACAGCAACCGTAATATAAGCAGCTAACCATGCGGTTGTAGTGGTTAATATAAACACGGAGATAAAACCAGACAGCACTGAAGGAAAGTCATTGATGAGATTAAATAATCGATCATCCGTGTCATAGCACGCTTTAAGGCGTGATTGGAGTGGTATATGGGGTTTTTCGGATATTATTTGATATATATTAATGCCATTCACAATCGTTCGAGGGAGATAAATTAAAAATCCTGCAAGCGTTAATATTGGGCCTAATTGAGTGGTTAAATATTTGGCCCAGATTAAATTATGGCCAAAGGTGTCGGGGAAGGTTATGAGTGTAAGGCAAATGCGTCGGATGTTACCGATCAGCAGACGTGCTGTATCGGTATGAAACGTGGTTTTTTGCACCATATCTGAAAAAGTAAAGGGTGGTTTCTTTTCTTCTAAGATGGCGCTTTGAATTTTTTCTTGTGTTAGGAGTAAGGGCATCCAAGACCTAAATATTAAACATAATGCGCGCATTGTATCATAAACGGCCACAAAAGTCATGTCTATTGCTGAAATTCTGCTGAAATTCAAACAGATGCTTGCCGAACTTTGGGTTCTGGGGGACAATTAAGGCCCATTTTACAATGCTTGGAGTTTTTTGTGTCTCGTTTGGATAAGCTTGCCTCAGCAATTCGATTTTTAAGTATTGATGCCGTCGAGGCTGCGCAATCAGGGCATCCAGGTATGCCGCTTGGCATGGCCGATATTGCAGCCGTGTTATGGACAATGTTTTTAAAGCACAATCCACAGAATCCAGATTGGTTTAACCGCGATAGATTTGTTTTATCAAACGGGCATGGTTCGATGCTGCTGTATGCCTTGTTACATTTAACAGGCTATGATTTAACGCGTGATGATTTGCAGCAATTTCGACAGCTTCATTCAAAAACGCCAGGTCATCCTGAGCGGCTTGAAACCCCGGGCGTTGAGATAACCACAGGGCCTCTAGGGCAAGGGCTTGCAGGTGCTGTGGGGATGGCCGTGGCTGAGCGGCAGCTGGCCGCGCGGTTTAATCGGCAAGAAAACAGTATAATCGACCATTTTACTTATGTTTTCGCAGGAGATGGCTGCTTGATGGAGGGTGTTTCGCATGAGGCATGTTCGTTGGCCGGAACGCTTGGGCTGGGTCGCTTAATTGTTTTTTATGATGCCAATGGTATTTCTATTGATGGCAAGATTGATGCTTGGTTTTCTGATAATACAGCCGAGCGATTTCGAGCATATGACTGGCATGTGATTGAGGCGGTTGATGGACATGATGCAAAAGCCATTGCAGAGGCGATTAAAGCAGCACGTTCGGAAACAACGCGGCCTACTTTACTGATTTGCCATACAGTGATTGGATATGGCTCAGAAGCCGAAGGAAGTGAGACGGTTCATGGTGCACCATTGGGAGCGGATGATATTGCGCAATTGCGGCGGCGTTTCAATTGGCCTTATGCGCCGTTTGAAATACCGGATACATTACGTGATGCCTGGTCGCATGTTAAGGCAGGGGCCCTGGAAGAGGATGCATGGCTGAAGCAGCTGTATGCCTATGAGTCACATTATCCGGAGGCTTATCATGAGCTATTACGTGTTTCAAACGGTGATTTGCCAGACACATGGTCTGCTATCAGTGGTATTTTTATTGAACAATGTCGGTTAGGGCAAAAAGCACTTGCAACCCGCAAAGCCTCACAGCAATGCTTAAATCATTATGCAATGCACTTACCTGAGCTTTTAGGCGGTTCAGCTGATTTAACAGGCTCAAATAATACCGATTGGTCTGGCAGCAAAGCCTTATCAAAAACAGCATGGGATGGCAATTATCTTCATTACGGGGTGCGTGAGTTTGGCATGTCAGCCATGATGAATGGGATGGCGTTACATGGGGGCGTGATTCCTTACGGCGGAACATTTTTAGTGTTTTCGGATTATGCGCGTGCAGCACTTCGGCTGGCCGCATTAATGAAAATACGCGTTGTATTTGTTTATACACATGATTCAGTTGGTTTAGGAGAGGATGGCCCCACACATCAACCGATTGAACAAACAGCAAGCCTTCGCATGATACCAGGATTAGATGTATGGCGACCCGCTGACTTAATGGAAACAGCTGTTGCATGGCAACAAGCATTACAGCATGCGGCAGGTCCCTCTTGTGTCTTGCTCTCTCGCCAAACGTTACCTGCGTTGCCTCATGCCGAAACGCATGCGGCGCTCATACAGCGAGGCGGTTATGTGCTCAAAGATACAGAGGGCTTACCCGATGTTGTTTTATTAGCAACGGGTTCAGAAGTGCAATTAGCGATGAAAGCAGCGGATGAATTATTGTGTGATGATATTCAAGCTCGGGTTGTTTCCATGCCATGTGTTGAGCGATTTTTAAGGCAATCCAGTGCATACCAAGAGGCTGTGCTTCCAAAGCGTGTTTCAAGACGCGTTGCCATTGAGGCGGCAGTCAGTGACTCATGGTATCGTTTTGTCGGGCATACGGGGGCTGTTATTGGGGTTGATTCGTTTGGCTTATCAGCGCCATTGGATGATGTGTTTGAAGTATTAGGCTTAACTATAAAGCGGGTCGTAGAAGTTGTCCAAGTCTTTTTTCCGGAGAAATGTGAGTCATGAAAAAACGTGTTGCAATTAATGGGTATGGGCGCATAGGACGCTGTGTGTTGCGTTCAATTTTTGAATCGGGCCGTTTAGATGAATTTGATGTGGTTGCAATCAATGATACATCGGGCATTGAGAGTACAGCGCATTGTACGCGCTATGACTCGACCCATGGTCGTTTTCCTTATGAGGTTGTTGTTCAGGATAATACACTGCTGATTCAGGATCAGGTGATTCAAATTACAAGCTCGCGTTCACCTCGTGAGTTACCTTGGAAGGCATTGGATATTGATTTGGTGTTTGAGTGCACCGGACATTTTACATCACGCGTAGATGCAGCACAGCACCAAGAAGCCGGTGCCAAGCAAGTATTAATTTCAGCGCCAGGCACCGACATGGATGCAACGGTTGTTTACGGTGTGAATCACCATGTACTGGGTCTGGCAGATACGATTGTTTCAGCGGCCTCTTGTACAACGAACTGCGTGGCGCCTGTTGTGAAGCCACTTCATGACGCGTTTGGCATTGCATCTGGGTTATTAAATACGATTCATGCGTATACAAAAGACCAATTATTACTAGATGGCCATCATTCTGATGCACGGCGTGCACGCGCGGCAGCCCACTCAATTATACCAACCAAAACAGGAGCTGCAATTGCCGTTGGCTTGGTTTTGCCCGAGCTCGCTGGTAGACTGGATGGATTCGCTATGCGTGTTCCAACGCAAAATGTGTCTGTGATTGACTTAACGTTTATTACGGAGCGGCAGACAACCGTTGAGGAAGTGAATGCAGTGATGCTGGCAGCAAAAAGTGATGTGTTACATATTAACCAAGAGCCCCTGGTTTCTTGTGATTTTAATCATTACCCAGCGTCAGCTGTTTTTGATGTTACACAAACAAAAGTGCTTGGTTCGTTGGTTAAAGTAGTAGCCTGGTATGATAACGAATGGGGTTTTTCTAATCGGATGTTAGATACAGCATCATATATGATGAATCTTTGAGGAATACGCATGAATATGATTAAAATGAGCGATATTGAATTACGTGATAAACGCGTATTAATTCGTGAAGATTTTAATGTGCCCATTAAAGATGGCATTATTAACAGCGAACAGCGTCTGCAGTCAGGGTTACCCACATTGGTTGAAGCACTCCAAGCGGGGGCTGGGGTGATTGTTTTATCTCATTTAGGGCGCCCTGAAGAAGGCATTTATGATAAACGTTTTTCATTGGCGCCTGTGGCGGACTATTTGGCAACACAATTAAAATATCCCGTTCGATTTGTGACTGACTATTTGGATGGCGTGGATTGCAAGCCAGGCGAGCTGGTTGTTTGTGAAAATGTTCGATTTAATCCAGGCGAAAAAGCAAATAATGATGGGCTTGCTCGGCGTTTGGCAGCATTATGTGATGTATTTGTTATGGATGCTTTTGGCACCGCACATCGGGCACAAGCCTCAACATGTGGCGTTGCACAATATGCGCCAATGGCGGTTGCAGGCCCGCTATTGGTTCGTGAGTTGGATGCGCTGCAGCACGTATTAAGGGCACCCAAAAAACCCATTATTGCGATTGTGGGTGGCGGAAAAGTGTCATCAAAAATGTCTTTATTAAAACAACTGGTCAAGATGGTGGATGTGCTGATTCCAGGAGGAGGGATTGCCAGTACTTTTTTAAAAGCACAGGGCCACGAAGTGGGTGTTTCTTTGTGTGAACACGAATTATTGAATGAAGCAAAAGACATTCTTCGGCTTGCGGCTGAAGTGGGCTGTGAAATTCCTCTGCCGTCGGATGTTGTTGTGAGCAAATCGTTTAATGACACCTGTCCCGCGTTTAATAAATCATTGGCTCATGTAGCAACAGATGACATGATTTTAGATATTGGGCCTGAAACCATTGCACGTTATGTTGATATTTTAGATACGGCAAAAACAATCATTTGGAATGGGCCGGTTGGCGTCTTTGAATTTCCTCAGTTCTCATATGGTACCCGAGCACTTGCTATTGCAGTTGCAAAAAGTGATGCATTTAGTGTTGCGGGAGGTGGGGATACATTAGCCGCTATTGATCAATATGATTTGGCGAGCCAAATTTCATATATTTCGACGGGTGGAGGCGCTTTTTTGGAGTATCTTGAAGGACAAGCCTTACCGGCTGTGCTTGCTTTAGAGGCCTGCGCGAATAAACCGGATGTAGTCCCTGCTGATTTAGGTTAAATGCGGCTACAAAAGCGGCTGTGGTTCTGCTGTATTCATTAACAGAACCGACTCAGCTTTTAGCTTCTTCTTTTTGCGCCAGTCCGAGTTTTTCTTTGAGTCGTGCAACAGCACTTGGGTCAAATGC
>JAHZKG010000037.1 GCA_022600515.1 Gammaproteobacteria bacterium | reverse complement strand
CAAGCAAGAAGCGTTTATTGAATACTATGAACAGCTAAAATATGACCTTCCCAAGGACGGAGCAATTTATTTTTTAGATGCATCGCATCCCCAACATCAAACAAAGTTGGCCTATGGTTGGATAGCAAAAGGGACTCGAAATCCTGAGAAAATGACTGCTTGTCAAAAACGAGTTAATTTAATTGTTGGTATCAATTTAGCTGACCATCATGTTGAGTATGCAGAGGCTAAGTGGATAAATGGCGAGAGCATCGAGGCTTTTTTGAAGCAACTTATAGTCATTTGACTTTTAAATGACTTGTTCCCAGTGCCTACCTAACGCGACTTGTTCGCGTTATCCAGGGGATTTTTAGCATGAAACTGGATGCCTCCTATAAAACGAGGCACGTCGGCGGTTACTCTGAAGGTCAATTTAAATTTAATTCACTATGGCACCGAGTTAAATAACTATACTATAAATGTAGTTTATTGGCGTAATTAAACAAATGCCCCAGACAAGCTGAGGCATGATAGAACAAGAAAAAAACTTAAACCCAGTTTAAGATTTCTTCGCTTTTTTCGGTAAATACAAATCCGTGATACTGCCTTCAAACATTTCAGCTGACTGTGCAATGGTCTCAGCCAACGTTGGATGCGGATGAATGGTCAATGCAATGTCTTCTACATCACAGCACATTTCAATCGCAAGGGTCACTTCAGCAATTAAATCGCCCGCATGAATTCCAACAATACCGCCACCTAAAATACGTTTGGTATCAGGACAAAAAAGCAGTTTGGTCATGCCTTCTTCACGACCCATACTCAATGCACGCCCACTTGCAGCCCATGGAAACACTGCTTTTTCATACGTTACACCCTCAGCTTTAGCATCACGCTCGGTTAAACCAGCCCATGCAACTTCAGGGTCAGTATAAGCAACATTTGGAATACAAGTTGGGTCAAACGTATGTTTCATGCCCGCAATCACTTCAGCTGCAACTTTACCTTCAGGAATGGCTTTATGCGCAAGCATAGGCTGCCCCACAACATCTCCAATAGCAAAAATATGCGAAATATTGGTGCGCTGCTGTTTATCAACGGCAATAAATCCACGCTCATCCACTTGGACACCGGCTTTGTCTGCCGCAATCGTTAAGCCATTAGGTTTTCGTCCAACAGCAACAAGTACTTGTTGATAGACTTCTGGTTTTGCCGTGGCATGTGCGCCTTCCATTGACACATGAATGCCATCTTTCTTCGCATCGATAGCAACCACTTTGGTTTTGGTGAGGCATTTAACGCCTTTTTTAACCATGCGTTTTTGTAATACAGACACCAAATCAGTATCTACACCCGGCATGAGCTGATCGGCAAACTCAACAACCGTCACATCAACCCCGAGCGCTGAATAAACCGTTGCCATTTCAAGACCAATAATACCACCACCTAACACCAATAAATTACCTTTGATATCAGCCAGCTCTAAGGCACCCGTTGAGCTGAATATGCGCTTATCTTTAGGAATAAATGGGAACGTTACCGCCTCACTGCCCACAGCAATAATTGCTTGCTCAAAATCAATTTTAACCTTGCCATCAGCGCCATCTACTTCGATTTGGTTTGATGAAGCAAAGTTTGCCTTACCTGTCACACAGGTTACTTTACGCTGCTTCGCAAGTGCTGCTAAACCACCTGTTAGTTTTTTAACGACTTTATTTTTCCAAGCCACTAATTTTTTATTATCAAAACTGAGTTTACCCATGCTCACACCTAAATCAGGCATTTCAGCAGCTTCATCAATAAACTTGGCAATATGTAATAAGGCTTTAGATGGAATGCACCCAACATTTAGGCATACCCCGCCGAGCGAATCAAAGCGCTCAACTAAAATAACTTGCTTACCCAGGTCTGCTGCACGAAACGCGGCCGTATAACCGCCAGGTCCACTACCAATTACAACCACATCTGCTTTCATTTGTTTTGTCATGTTTAATATACCTTGTTTATAATAAAATACGTCGCATGTCCGATAAGCCTTCACCTACAAACCGTGTAAATCGTGCAGCTTCCGCACCATCAATCACACGATGATCATAAGAAAGTGACAACGGCAACATCAAGCGAGGTACAAATCCTGTTCCGTCATATACAGGCTTCATAACCGAACGAGACACCCCTAAAATAGCGACTTCAGGACTGTTTACAACCGGCGTAAATGCTGTTCCACCAATGCCGCCCAAGCTCGAAATAGTAAAGCTACCGCCTTGCATATCACCTGGCATAAGCCCTTTTTCACGCGCTTTTTTACTAAGACGTACCATTTCTTTTGAAATATCACTCACAGATAATTGATTTGCATTTTTAATCACGGGCACAACCAAGCCATTTGGGGTTTCAACCGCAATTCCAATATTACAATATTTTTTATAAATTAAATTATGACCACTTGCATCTAACGACGCATTAAATTGTGGAAATACGTCTAATGCACGTGCAACAACTTTGGAAACAAATGCAAGCATTGTCGGCTTATATCCCGCCTTTTCTGCAGCTTTTAACTCACTTTTTCGGAACGCTTCTAAATCAGTAATATCTGACTCATCAAATTGCGTTACATGTGGAATGGTGAGCCAAGCACGGTGTAAATTTTCACCGGTTAAACGCTTTATTTTATTTAACGCCTTGGTTTCTATGGCGCCAAATTTGCTAAAATCAATTACTTTGGCTTCTGGCAAAGACAAGCCTGAACTTGATCCAGATGATTTTTCTTGCAACTTTTGTTTGACAAATTGTTCTAAATCTTCTTTTGTAATCCGATCTTTTTTACCCGAGCCTCGCACTTCATCCAAGATCACACCCAAATCACGCGCCAAACGTCTTACGCCTGGTCCGGCTAAAATAGCGCCAGCAGAAGCAGGTGCAATGCTTACATCTATCATTGCATCAGCACCTGAATGTGTAGACGTCGCTTCTAACGGCAAATCAGCTGGCAATGCTGTTTGCTCTTCTGTCATTTTATCTTCAGGAAGAATCACTTCAGGTGCTAATGCGGCTGCTGTTTTTTCTTCACTCACTGACAACAACAAAATAATATCACCTTCTGCAACTTTATCACCGATATTAAGCTGCATTGATTGAACCACACCTTCCAGGGGCGATGGAATTTCCATGCTGGCTTTATCTGTTTCGAGGGTGACTAAAGGCGTGTCAGCAATCACCGAGTCGCCCGGCTTTACTAGCACTTCAATCACATCGACCCCACTCGCACCACCAATATCTGGGACTCTAATTTCTCTCACATTCCTCATCCTTATCGTCTCCCTTAATGCGTCGCAGGATTTAATTTATTAGGATCAATCTTATAACGCTTTATTGCATCCGTTACTGCTGACGCAGGTAAATCGCCTGTACCAACCAATGCTTTTAAAGCAGCCAAAACAATAAACTTCGCATCTACCTCAAAAAAATGCCGTAATTTTTGACGCGTATCACTGCGTCCATATCCGTCTGTCCCAAGTGTTACATAAGGTGCTTTAACATAAGGCCTGATTTGATCAGCATACGCACGCATATAGTCTGTCGCCGCAATTACAGGGCCTTGTTTACCCGATAATTGGGCCTCAACGTAGCATGGTGTTTCTTTTTTCGTTGGATTGAGCCGTTGATGACGTTCATTGTCCATACCATCTCGTGCAACCTCTGTGAAACTTGTCATGCTCCAAACATCAGAAGACACTGAAAAATCTTTCTCTAATAATTCGGCAGCTTTTTCAACCTCACGCAAAATAGTACCTGAGCCCATCAACTGCACATGCTGTTTACTCGGTTTTTTACAAGGCTTTAAGCAATACATGCCTTTCAAAATACCCGCTTCAACGTCTTTTGGTATATCTGGATGCGTATAATTCTCATTCATGAGCGTAATATAGAAAAAGACAGTTTCTTGCTGCTCAAACATACGATATAAGCCACTTTGAATAATCACTGCCAGCTCATACGCATAGGTTGGATCGTAAGACACGCAATTAGGTATCGTTGATGACATCAAATGACTGTGGCCATCTTGATGCTGTAATCCCTCACCTGCCAAGGTGGTTCGTCCAGCGGTTGCACCCAACAAAAAACCACGTGCTTGCATGTCACCCGCCGCCCAGGCTAAATCACCAATCCGCTGAAATCCAAACATCGAATAATAAATATAAAACGGAATCATTGGATACTGACTATTTGCATACGATGTTGCCGCAGCCATCCAAGAACAAAAAGCACCGGCTTCGTTAATGCCTTCTTCTAAAATTTGACCGTCTTTGGCTTCACGGTAATACATAATTTGATCACGATCGATAGGTGTATAAAGCTGTCCAACCGGTGAGTAAATACCAATTTGTCGAAATAAGCCTTCCATACCAAATGTGCGTGATTCATCAGGAACAATCGGTACAATACGTTCGCCCAATATTTTATCGCGTAATAAAACAGATAAAATACGAACAAACGCCATGGTTGTAGAAAGCTCACGCTCCCCAAGCCCTTTTGTTACGGCAGCAAAAGCCGGCAACTTAGGCGCTTTTAACACCTCACACTCTGGATTACGTGCGGGTAAATAGCCACCTAACGCTTCTCGTTGCTTCTGTAAATATTGTATTTCTGGGCTATTCTCGTCTGGACGATAAAACGGTACGTCTTTAATTTCTTCGTCCGTTACAGGAATACTAAATCGGTCTCTGAATACACGCAGCTCTTCTTCCGTCATTTTTTTCTGTTGATGCGTAATGTTCATGGCCTCACCTGCGGCCCCCATGCCATAGCCTTTGATCGTTTTAGCTAACACAACCGTCGGCACACCTTCAGTTGCAACGGCTTCAGCATATGCTGCAAATACTTTTTGTGGGTCGTGGCCGCCTCGGTTTAAACGCCAAATCTCTTCATCTGACAAGTGTTCAACCATTTTCTTTAGTTCAGGTGAATCACCAAAAAAATGTTCGCGTACATAGCCACCATCATTAGCTTTATAGCCTTGGTAATCGCCATCAACACAGGCTTCCATACGTGCTTGCATCACACCATGACTATCTTTTTCAAATAAAGCGTCCCAACGACCACCCCAGACCACTTTAATCACATGCCAGCCAGCACCACGAAACAAGCCTTCAAGCTCTTGAATAATTTTTCCATTGCCGCGTACAGGACCGTCTAAGCGCTGTAAATTGCAATTCACAACAAAAATTAAATTATCCAAACGTTCACGCACCGCAATAGACAAAGCCCCAACTGACTCAGGCTCGTCCATCTCGCCATCGCCAAGAAAAGCCCATACTTTTCGGCCTGTGGTTGCAATCAAGCCTCTATTTTCTAGATATTTTAAAAAACGCGCTTGGTAAATGGCTTGAATAGGTCCAAGCCCCATAGACACTGTAGGAAATTGCCAAAAATGCTGCATTAACCATGGATGCGGATAAGAACTTAAACCATCCACTTCAACTTCTTGCCTGAAATGTGCCAGTTGGTTATCTGACAGGCGGCCTTCTAAATAAGCACGCGCATAAATACCAGGCGAACAATGGCCTTGTATATATAATAAATCTGCACCACCCGGTGCATTAGCGCCCTTGAAAAAATAATTAAATCCTGTTTCATATAACGTTGAAGCAGAAGCATACGAGGCAATATGCCCCCCTAATTCAGGTGCATGTTTTCCTGCTCGAAGCACCATTGCAACGGCATTCCAACGAATCAAAGCATTAATCCGCTTAGCAATCCCTTCATCAGGTGGCATAGGCTTTTCATCAGATCGCTTAATGGTATTACGATATGGCGTATGGATAGCACTCGGCAATAACACGCCTGAAGCATCAGCCGCACTCAAAATCTGCTGAATTAAAAAACCCGCGCGCTCAGCGCCATGTGCTTTAATAACGGCCTCTAAAGCCTCAACCCAATCATTGGTTTCTGTTGGATCGGTATCTTGTTTTAAATATTCATTGGGCATATTCTTTTTCCTCAACAACAAAAGGGGGTTACTTGCAAATATTTTCGAATTTTCCCTCTACATGTACTCACGCAAACGCGATGGTCTGCAGAACAATCACATGATACTTTTCGGCATTGTAGTGGATCACGAAAAGATTGCAACTGAAGCGCTACGCGCTCTCCTTGGACACACTGCTCATGAATGTAATCTTTATATCGTTTGAGCATACTGCTATCATTTTGCTTTTCACACAGCTTACAGCCATTCGCACAACGTTGTTCGCAACGTGTTTTTTCTATTTGACATTGATCAATACAAGCCCTTTCTACTTGTGCTCGTTTTGCATCTTCACGCGGTGACAAAGAGCATGCATTTAAAAAAAGCAGCATGAAACAAGTTACTATTAAATAACGTATTATCTGAGTCATAAATCCCCTATTTTTTGTTAAGCTGTATTAATCTTTCCGCATTTTATCTGAAAGCGACATCGGTGTTGGGTATTTCAACACCACCAAATAAGATGACACAATAAAGGTTAAAATAGTTGTTGCTTGAATCAAATTAGACGCCACATCTGAAATCAAATGGGTTGATAATGCAATGCTTGCAACCAGCAACGAAAATTCACTGGCTTGACCAAGTCGCATGCCTACTTCTTTTGAAATCGTTTTCTTCTCACCTGATTTATAAAGCAAAAAGTGAAAACACATCGGCTTGAAAACCAAGATGAGAGTCGACAAAATACAAGCAGGAATTAAAATTTGTGACGCATCACCAAAATTAAACGTAGCGCCAACAGAAAAGAAAAACATCACCAAAAAGAAATCACGTAAAGGTTTTAAGCTCTCGGCAATAAACAGTGAAATAGGACTAGACGCTAAAGCAACGCCTGCAACAAATGCCCCAATGTCTTCAGATAAACCTAATTGTAAAGCAAGTACAGACAAGCCAAGACACCAGCCAATTGAAAGCAAAAATACATACTCTTGCGTTCTATCAAACCGTGCTAAAAGCTTTACCAGTACATAACGTTCAATTGCAAAAGCAAAGAAAATAAGCGCCGGCAAGGTAATACACACCAACATCAAGTCATGCCAGCTGAGCCCATTCGGATTTTGAGCGCCATTAATTAAAATTAAAACAACAATCGCGATGATATCTTGCATCAAGAGCACACTAATCATCACTTCCCCTGTGTGCTGATGGTGCAAAATGGTTGTTGGCAAGAGTTTTAATCCTATGATCGTACTTGAAAACATCATGGAAGCACCAAGCACTAAAGACTCAGTCGAACTCAATCCAAACCATCGCCCCACACTATAAGCAAGCAAGGCAAAAAGCGTTGAACTTAATAAAGCAATCCAGGTCACTTTTTTCAACATGTGCAACAGATTTTGAGGTTGCAAATGTAAGCCTAATAAAAACAGCAAAAATACAATGCCTATATCACCGACTTGGCGAACCGCCGTTAAATCGGTAATCAGCTTAAGTCCCCACGGTCCAAATGCTGCACCTAACAGAATATAAGCCACCAAAAGTGACTGCCGTGTATACAGCACCACTGTAGATAAAACAGCAGCTCCTGCAAAAATAAGAAACATGGTATAAAAAACCGCTTCGTCATGCATGTACTTAATTCCTCCAAATACTATTTATTAATTTTATTTTTAATCTTGTTTTTAATCATAGCCTAAATTATTCAATCATAAGATCAGGATAATCACTTAATATCGCATCCGCACCCCATGCTTGATAACGTGCAGCCCAGTCTCTTGAATTAATCGTATAAACATATGCTTCATATCCTGCGTTTTTAATCGCATGTATTCGCCGACGTGTGGCTATAAATTGATTAAGATGCACCGAGGTTGCGTGCACTTCTTTTGCAAGCGTAATCCAGTCTTTTTTCCACTTTAAAAACAACAAGCCAAGAGGCAGCTCAGGTGATAAACGTGCACACAAACGAAGCACCTCTGCATCAAAACAAGAAACCAATGGCAGCGGTGCGGTAGAGGGCCAATAGCGTTTCAAACACGTTAAAAATGCCGTTGTGGTTTCTTCAACATGCCCTGGTTGTGGTTTAAGTTCAATATTTGCTTGCACTTGATGGGCCAGAAGCCAACGTAAGGCTTCGGCTAAACTCGGAATTTTTTCACCGTAAAATCGCTCGGCAAACCAAGACCCTGCATCTAACGACCCAATATAGTCACTGGTTGCCGCACCAAATTCACCCTGCCCATTCGTGGTTCTTTCAAGGGTTACATCATGAAAAACAAATAAGCCTCCATCTGCGCACATCATCACATCAAGCTCAATTGACCGTGCACCCAGCTCATAGGCTTTATCAAACGCTGCAATGGTATTTTCTGGTGCGTAAGATGAGGCACCACGATGCGCAATTAAGGGCTTTATAACTGTCATCGCGAAAGCCTTTTCTATCTAACATTATATGGCAATTAGAATAGCTTATTCTCTTCAAAAACACCAGCTTACATTATTCTATACTGACGCAATCACAAACCTTTATAATCTTGCACGTAGTGCAGGTTCTGATGCACTTAATTGCTCTTCCGAGTCTATCATTTCTTTTATGACATCTTCTTACAATATTTTTATCTGTTCAAGCACTGCGAAAGCCTCATCTTGATGCTACGCTGAGAAAATATCCTGAACATCTTGCAAAAGTGCTGGATAGTCATTTGACTTTTAAATGACTTTTTCCCAGTGCCTACCTAACGCGACTTGTTCGCGTTATCCAGTTGATTGACTCATGTTGACTGGATGCCGTGGACAAGCCACGGCACGTAGGGATTCTCTTATGGTTCACTTAAGAATCAAATCACTATGTAGCTTGAAAGTGAGCCGATATTTTGAAAAGCACCAATATAAAGTGACCTCGCAACACCACTTAAATTTTCAAATTTATCAGCGACTGATAATAATTTATGGGTGGCCTCTGATAAATTCATTAATTTTTCATGACCTGGTTTTTGAAACAAGCCACTCCCCTCGAAACATGCTGGCTCAATCTCTTTTAACTTAAAAATTAAATTATTAAGTGCTCTGCTCTTCTCATAATGCTCACCTCTAGATCTACACGGACTGAAAATGCGCATCGCATAATATCAGCACATTTGATTTCAATCTCAAATCCGTCTATAACATGATTTCTATTTTTTCTGTTGATGTAAGCTTTTATGACTCAAAATACAAATAACCCGATTGATGACAGCAATTTTTTAGACTATGCCGAGGCACATGGCTTTGGAGATTTACACATGAAGCTAGACCACAAAACCGGTCTACGCGCTATTATTGCTGTACATAGCACCAAGCTTGGTCCTGCTCTTGGCGGCTGTCGCTTTATTGAATATCCCAATTCAAACACAGCACTTTATGATGCCATGCGACTCGCACGCGGCATGAGCTATAAAGCTGCCTCTGTTAATTTGCCTTTGGGTGGCGGAAAATCTGTTATTTTGCAACCCAACACACCCTATGATCGAAACGCTTACTTTGAGAAATTCGGTGAATTTGTTGACTCATTAGGTGGTCGTTACATCACCGCCATGGACAGCGGCACAACGCTCAGCGACATGGATATTATTCAAGAAAAAACACCTTATGTTGCCACATGCTCAAGCCTTGAAGGCGATCCATCTCCTTCCACAGTACACGGTATTTTGCGTGGCATTCAAGCAGCCGCTGCATTCAAATGGGATAATCCTGAACTCAAAGGCTTACATATTGCGATTCAAGGTTTAGGCCATGTTGGATACGGCTTGGCCCAGAAGTTACATGCAATGGGCGTAAAACTTACTGTTGCTGATATTAATGCCAATGCGGTTGCACGCGCCGAGAAAGAATTCAACGCAACGTCCGTGCCAACTGAAAGCATTCATGCTGTAGACTGTGACCTCTTTGCCCCCTGTGCACTGGGTGGCATTTTAGATGATACGCGCATCAAACAACTCAAAGCCACTGTCGTTGCGGGTGGCGCAAATAACCAATTGGCTCATACCTATCATGGCCAAATTTTACATGACAACGGCATTTTATACGCGCCCGACTATGTGATTAATGCAGGTGGGCTCATTTTTGCAGCAGATAATTACCTAGATAACCTAGGTAAGCCCCTGGATGAGCAGCTTGAGTATATTTATACCTCACTTACTGATATTTTTGAGCGCTCAGCACATGAGAAACTGCCGACCAGTACCATTGCTGACACCATCGCACAAGAAAAACTAGAAAAAACATCATGAAGCATTTGAACCTAACTGCCCCCCTGTATCAGTATTTATTAAATACATCCGTGCGGGAACATCCCGTATTACAAACACTTCGAGAAAAAACAGCTGAATTGCCGCTAGGCATTATGCAGGTTGCGCCAGAGCAAGCGCAGTTCATGCAGTTTTTATTGCGTATACTCAATGCAAAAAAAGTATTAGAACTTGGGACTTTTACAGGATACAGTGCGCTCGCCATGGCCCTTGTCCTGCCTGATGACGGGCGCATTACCACATGCGATATTAATACTGAATGGACAGATAAAGCCAAACCGTTCTGGGACAAAGCAAAACAAACGCATAAAATCAATTTAAAAATTGGTCAGGCGCTTGATAGCCTCAATCACTTACTTGATAGCAACGAAGCAGGTACATTTGATTTTATTTTTATCGATGCTGATAAAACCAATTATCTTACATACTATGAACTCGCCTTAAAGCTTATTAAACCCACCGGCATAATAGCCATTGATAATATGCTCTGGAGTGGCGAAGTGATTAATCCAGAGAACACACGCGCACAAACACGAGAAATTCGTAAACTCAACTCACATATCAAGCAAGACTCACGCGTTAATATAAGTTTATTGCCTATAGCTGATGGGCTGTTTTTAATACGTCCCAAATAAATTCAATACAAATTTAACCCATTAACTAACAACAAGGAGTGTGTTATGTCGAATCAACCATCTAAAGAAAACCCTTGTGGACTAGACGGTTTTGCTTTTCTTGAATTCGCAGGCCCGGATGCTGCCTTCATTCACAGCCTATTTGAAAAACAAGGCTTTACAAAAACAGCAACTCATCCAACGCAAGCCATCACATGCTATCAACAAAATAACATCCAGTTTATTCTGAATGACATGCCAGATACCAGCGCATCAAAACATGCTGAAGTCCATGGTGCAGGCGCTTGTGCCATGGGATTTCGCGTACATAACGCAAAACAAGCGTTTGAACACGCCATTCAAAACGGCGCAACTGCATTCAATGACAAAGATGATGCAAACTATGGCTTGCTGGCCATTGAAGCCATTGGTGGCAGTGTCATCTATTTTGTAGATGATACCCATACACCCGTTACCAATACCTGGCAATTAGCAGATAACGAGCACAATACACCATCACAAGGCTTACTGCTTATCGATCACCTCACCCATAATGTCAACAGAGGTAACCTAGACACCTGGGCTGATTTCTATGACCGTATTTTTGGTTTTAAAGAAATTCGTTTTTTTGATATCAAAGGCCAAGTAACAGGTCTCATCAGTCGTGCTCTCGGAAGCCCATGTGGCAAAATTAAAATTCCACTCAATGAATCCACTGATGATCAATCACAAATCGAAGAGTTTCTACGAGACTATCACGGTGAAGGCATTCAGCACATCGCGCTAAGTACGAATAATATTTACCAAACTGTGCGTGGATTACGTGAAGCCGGCATTAATTTTTTAGATGTGCCTGACACCTATTATGAAGGCATTCATGCCCGTGTACCTTGGCATAAAGAGCCACTAGATCAACTTCAAGCAGAAAAAATTCTTTTAGATGGCACACCAACCCCCGAAGGCGGTTTGCTGCTTCAAATCTTCACAGAAAATCTATTTGGCCCTGTGTTTTTTGAAATTATCCAACGCCAAGGCAATGATGGCTTTGGTGAAGGTAATTTTAAAGCCTTATTTGAAGCCATTGAACGAGATCAAATCAAGCGAGGCACGTTAAAAATAAATGTCTCTGAAACCCCTAAATCTTCTGAATCTGAAATGGCGTCTTAATTTATGAAATTTGCAACGTTAAAATCGAATACCTCTAGAGATGGTCGTTTATGTATTGTCAGCCGTGATTTATCACGTGCCGTTGATGCTACCGCCATTGCGGGCACACTTCAAGACGCGCTTGAACATTGGGATACTGTTTTTGAGGCGTTAGAAAAAATGTCATCTGAGCTTAATGCTGGCAAGCTGCAAGCTGAATCATTTGCGTTTGACCCTAACGCATGTAGCTCGCCTTTGCCACGCGCTTATCAATGGGCTGATGGGAGTGCTTATGTAAACCACGTTGAACTCGTTCGTAAAGCACGAAATGCAGAAATTCCCTCAAACTTTTGGACCGATCCCTTACTGTATCAAGGCGGCTCCGATACTTTTTTAGGGCCTTGTGACCCGATTTCGGTCCGAGACGAAGCATTTGGTATTGATTTTGAGGCAGAAATTGCAATTATTACGGATGATGTTCCTATGGGCATTCAATCCAAAAACGCCAGCCCACACATTCGCATGCTCATGCTCGTTAACGATGTTTCGCTGCGTAATTTAATTCCTGCCGAAATAGGCAAGAGCTTTGGCTTTTTTCAATCCAAGCCCTCCAGCGCTTTTTCACCGGTTGCGATTACGCCTGATGAGCTTGGGTCAAGCTGGGATGGCGAACGATTGCATTTGCCATTATACAGCTATTTAAATAACGAATTATTTGGAAAGCCAAACGCCGGCATAGATATGACTTTTTCGTTCCCTGATTTAATTGCGCATACAGCCAAAACACGGCATTTAGGTGCTGGTACAATTATTGGCTCAGGCACGGTGTCTAATACAGACCGAAGCCAAGGCTCTTCTTGTATTGCAGAAAAACGCATGCTCGAAATCATTGCCAATGGCAAGCCTGAACAAGCGTTCATGCATTTTGGAGACAGCATTCGCATTGAAATGCTCGATAATGCAGGCAATAACCTGTTTGGCAGCATCAATCAAACCGTCTCAGAATATACTCCGGAAAAATAAGCCATGAAGTTATATGATTATTACCGCTCAACTGCAAGTTATCGTGTGCGTATTACACTCAATTTAAAACAACTTGCATTTGAGTGCATTCCGGTTCATTTGGTTAATCACGGCGGTGAGCAGCATTTGCCTGCTTACCGTGAATTAAACCCCCAGGGCTTGGTACCCACGCTCATAGATAACAACACCATCACGCAATCACTGGCTATTATGGAGTATTTAGAAGAATCTTATCCTGCGCCGGCGTTATTACCACAAATGCATGATGAACGCGCAACCGTACGAAGCCTCTCGTTTTTAATCGCTTGTGATATGCACCCTTTGAATAACTTGCGTGTATTAAAACAACTCAAAAGTCAGTTTAATGCCACCGAAGAAGACGTCACTGCGTGGTATCATCATTGGCTAAAAACAGGATTTGATGCATTTGAAGCAAAGCTTAAACAGCTTCCTAGAGACAACCCCCATTTTTGTGATGGCCATCAAGTGAGCTTTGCTGATATTTGTTTAATTCCTCAAGTATTCAATGCAGAGCGCTTTAAGTTTTCACTCAAGCCTTACCCGCTGATTGAAAGCATCAATGCGCATTGCTTAACACTTGATGCGTTTAAAAAAGCAGCGCCTCAAAACAACTAATTTGCTTTTTAGCTGGCTCTATACCCAATGCACTTCAAGATGCGAGATTGTGAATGCTTTAAGCCCTAAAAATACTCCCTCTCCTTCAGCGGAAATCAAGGCTAAAACATCAAGCTTATTTTAGGGAGAGGGTTGGGTAGAGGGCGCTATGAATATGGGTTAAAACAGCTTCTGTAGATTGTAAAACCTCGTGATTCCAAAATCGAAGTACTCGAAAACCACATGCTTCTAATTTCGCAGTTCGCTGATTATCTTTTTCTTGGCCGATTAAATGTTGTCCACCATCAAGTTCTATGATGAGACGCTTTTGAAAGCAAAAAAAATCAGCAATAAATCCTTCAAGTGGGTTTTTGCGCTCTTTGTTCGTTCTTTTTAACTTCTGGTTCTTTCGGCGTTGCTATCTTTTCCATTTCTTTTTTAAAGTTACGAAACGTTTTTGTATCAGAATGTCGACTCAACCGCGAAGAGACACGATGGCGGTTCAGCTCAGTTTTAACCTCTGTTGATACCTTACCACGTTGATTAAGAGGTTGCCTGGCCATAGCTTCACCTACCGTTACTCTTGTTGCCTGCATACCAGGTTTTGGTTTGCTTAATAACTTTTTAATAACTTGCTCAGCTTTTTTTCCTGCCTTTAATGTATCTAAAGTGGTGCTTAACCTTTTCTTCAGCGCTCTGGCCTCGTTCATATTCTTGACCTCTTTCATTTGAGTGGTTGCGTCAACAATAAATGCATCCATTACACTATCATCAACACCTCCAATTTTTACTCTATGTTTTCCAATTTCTGCTATATCTTTTCTTAATACCACCTTAGCTTGTAATACCTGGTTCTCTGGAGTGGTGGCTGCTTTATCTACATAGCGCGCTAAATCATCCTTCAGCTTATTATAACGTGAAAACTTTCTTTCCTCATCATTTTGTCGAAGCGTCTTATCTCCCGAAATCTCACGTAGTTTTTGTATAAAACTACTTCTTGGTTTAGGTTCTTCAGGTTCAGACATATCAGGAGAGAGCATGTTAGGGAGCATCAAATTCACTAATTTATTATATTCAGTTAACACCAGATTTTGTTTTGTCCTATAACTCAGTTCACCTTCAAACGCCTCCCTCTCACCAAGGAGAAAATCCACTTTATGAATGTGGCTCTGCATTCTTTTTTTCTCATCGTCTCCAAATAGCTTAAGTTGTTCTCTACAGTCATTTATTCTTGCTTCTAGCTCAGCTAACGTAAGCTCTTCTCCACAAATTCTAGGCAAACGCGTTACCGTGGAGTAGTTGAACATCGGAGTTACAACCCCCCCTAGATTAGCATTTGTTTCCAGTCTCTCAGTGGGCGTCGTTTGCCTATCCAAAACTCGTTGAGGAAAACTTAGACCCACTGCTCGAGTAAACTGCGTGGCAATAGCCTTTTCGGGAGATATACGTTCTCGTGACGCTTCTTCGCTAGCCGCGCTCAATAACGCCTCGTAGCGCTCACCACCAATTGCCGAAATAACCTTAGGGCTGAGACCATTTTTCTCGTGATTTAATAACGTGGGTGTAATAGCATCTAGGATTGCCTGCATATACTGCCTATACCCCCCCGCTTCTTCAATATGGCGTTCAATTGTTTGATTTATATCGTCTCCATCGGGCATAAAGACTGCGGACGTAAATGCATCAAATATTCTTGATAAATTACCTGGACTTTTCAGGCTATCAGCTAAAACACTGCCAGGTTGATTCTTCTCCTCACGCTCGTCGTACGGCCTGCTCAAGTGCTCTAGGAAACCCTGCTTAAAAGCCTTAACATATGCACGTTCTTCTGTAGGAAGAGAATACGCTACTACCTGAGTTTTTTGGGGCATGGCAAAATTCCTTTCAATCAATAACGGGTAAAAAATACGCTATTAATGCTTAAAAACGCCTAGGGGCAATGCACCTGCATTTTCTACAAACAAATAAAAACCACGTATAGCCATATAGACACCAGCAAAAATCATTACGACACACACAATATAATGCGCTCTCCCTTCCCATATTTTTTTTGTTAGATATAACATGCGTTCAGGGGATGCAAGCCATAACACGCTGCGCACCATAAAGAACCAACAAATAATTGTAATATAAACACGCGGCCCAAACAGCCAAATATTATGTGTCACCACTAAAAATAAGCTCAGAAGCAACCACAGAGAAGAAACCATCATGATACCTGGGCCTGGGGTTTCTAGCTTCGCTATCATTTCTTTATAATAATCAGCCCGACTAATTAAGATAATCGCCATAATCACAAAATACAGACCAAAAACTTGTCCAAACAAAAAAGAATGGAAATCAGAATCAATCATGCTTTTCTCCTTTATGTAAATACGCCTTTCACGTTACTCCATTTAATAGCCGAGTTTTAATCTCATTGCAACTTTTACTTTTATGTGTATTTTTTATGGTATATTATGTGGGCCTATTTTTTAATATTTTCCCTATTGAGAACACTCATGTCAGAAGTCAACTCAGTCAAAAAATGCTTAAGCGGAAACATTGCACCAGATACACTTGTTACGGTTCGAGGCTGGGTTAAAACACGACGTGACTCAAAAGCAGGGCTTTCTTTTATTAGTCTCCATGATGGCTCATGCTTTGCTCCTATTCAAATTGTTGCACCCAACACCCTACCTAATTATCAAACTGAAGTTCAAAAGCTTACTGCTGGCTGCTCAATGACAGCGACAGGAAAACTGGTCGAATCGGGCGGAAAAGGACAAGCCTTCGAAATACAAGCCGACAGCATCGAGGTCGTTGGATGGATAGAAAATCCTGAAACCTACCCCATTCAAGCCAAACGTCATACCCTTGAATATTTGCGCGAAGTCGCACACCTTAGGCCTCGCACAAACACCATTAGTGCTGTAACACGCATTCGACACGGTATTTCTCAGGCCATTCATCGGTTTTTACATAACGAAGGATACCACTGGATTCATACCCCGATTATTACCAGCAATGACTGTGAAGGCGCGGGTGAATTGTTTCGTGTGAGCACGCTTGACGTAGTCAACCCGCCTAAAACACCAGATAATAAACCTGATTTTTCACGCGATTTTTTTGAACAAGAAACATTTCTAACCGTATCAGGGCAACTCAACGTTGAAGCCTATTGCCTCGCACTTTCTAAAGTCTATACATTCGGGCCTACCTTTCGCGCCGAAAACTCAAACACCAGTCGCCATTTAGCTGAATTTTGGATGGTTGAACCTGAGCTTGCTTTTGGAACGTTAGATGATATCTGTTTATTATCTCAGAAATTTTTACGTTTTGTCTGCGAGACGGTGTTAAACGAATATCCCGATGATTTAGCGTTTTTCAATCAATTCATTGATAAAACCTGCCTTGCGCGCCTTGAAGCATTGGTTCAGTCAGACTTTGAAACCTTAAGCTATCAGGATGCCATTAAATTACTCGAAAAAACCACACAATCGTTTGAGTATCCTGTGCAATACGGGCTCGATTTACAGTCCGAACACGAACGGTATCTCACTGAAAAGCACTTTAAAAAGCCTGTTATTATTACCGATTATCCCAAAGATATTAAAAGCTTTTATATGCGCTTAAACGACGACAATCAAACCGTTGCTGCAATGGATGTACTCGTACCAGGCATTGGTGAAATTATTGGCGGAAGCCAACGAGAAGAACGCCTCGATATTCTGGAAGCGCGTATGAAAACGTCTGGGCTAGATACAGCGCAATACAAGTGGTACCTTGATTTACGTCGCTATGGCACCGTGCCTCACTCAGGCTTTGGGCTAGGTTTAGAGCGCCTGGTTAGCTATGTAACAGGCATTTCAAACATACGTGACGTTATTGCCTTCCCAAGAACACCTGGGCATGCCAAATACTAACTGGCATGTTACCGGCTAAAGTTTCTTAGGAATTTCTGCATACACAAAGCAATTTCTACCGGCTTTGTTGCAGTACAAGCCGACTCATTTTCAATAGGCAGATCTAGTGTGTTTTAAAAATTTCCGGCATGCCTAGGTGGGTCATTTTATTTAAGATCCCACAGCCAATCATGAGCTATTGTTGTTGCCTTTCAAATTTCCTGGCATGCATCGCTCGTCCAAGAATTCTTTTATAGCGCTGTATGCCGAGCTCAGAAATATTTCTTCGACCATACCGCCGATCTTTTTTCCAAGCCATTCGACCATATGCTGCAATTTACAAAATATTTTGATTACGCAAAGAATGCGCTTTAATATTTAAAATCGCATTCTTTGCAGGGGGAATCACAATATCTGTGCCAGGTGAAAGTGCTAAAATTTTATAGTTGATTAAGTTTAAAATGACCCAGCTAGGTAACGCGACTTGTTCGCGTTATCCAGGGGTTTTTTAGCATGAAACTGGATGCTTACTATAAAACGAGGCACGTTGGCGGTTACTCCGAAGGTCAATTTAAATTTAATTCACTATATCTATTTCACTTAACTTCGAGTCAAACGATGAATGGCTGCCCGCCTGCGCGATAATGACATAACTATTACAATTAGATCACATGGAGAGCATTATTGGGTTTGTGTATAACGATATGGCCTGCGCGGAGATCACAGGCTGAGGTGTAAAATGAGCATATCCATTATTTTATCCTTAAGTTGACGCCTATGCGCCTACGTGGAGATAACAAACCTGGTGTGAAATTCGCACTTTGAAGTGCGTTGGGTATAACTATAGCTCAACAATCCAAAAAGTGCTCAAATAAAAAACTATTATGTGACGTTAAAACCGACTCAGGATGATATTGCACACCAAACATAAGATAATCTTCATGCTGAACCCCCATAATCACTCGATTACCCCGCTTATCATGGGTCCATGCGGTCACATGCCAGCCTTCTGGTAAATCATTGGAAGATACATACGAATGATACCGTGCAGCAGTAAAAGGCTGTGTAATCCCTTGAAATATCCCCTCATCGGTATGATACGTTTCAAACGGCTTTCCATGACAAATCTCAGATGCTGGCATTATTCCGCCACCAAATGCCTGGATTAAACATTGGTGCCCCAAACAAATGCCAAGTATAGGATATTGCTTATAATGTTTTAAAATAAAAGCTTGTGTTGCCTTGGCATCTTCTGGGTGCCCAGGCCCAGGAGATAACACCACGTGCGTAGGCTTTAAGCCATTAATATTATTTAATACAACATGATCATCTGATTGCACAATACTTACTCTAGCCCCTAACGCCTCAAAATAAGCTTTGATTAATTGTGTAAACGAATCATAGTGATCAATTAATATAATATGCTTGGATTTTTTTTGTGTGGCTTTTATGTGTGCGGGCGCCGAAATATCTTGATGCTCAATGAGCCAGCCATACTCATTCATGCCAAATCACACGCGGATAGCCTCGTTAAAAATTGTGCTTTTAACTTCAATTCTTCAAATTCTGACTGTAACGTAGAGTCATGCACAATGCCTCCACCCACGCCTAATTCGCCTTGCGAGCCACGGCAGAGCACCGTTCGAATCGGCACATTAAAACACATATCATTTTGAGGGGTAATATACCCCATTGCACCGGTATAAATACCGCGTGGGGCAGGCTCCATTTCATGAATAATTTCCATGGTTCGGCGTTTAGGCGCGCCTGTAATCGAACCACAGGGAAATAATGCGTTAATAATTGCTGAGAAGCTTAAATCAACGGCTACTTCACTTTCAATACTTGATGTCATTTGATGCACCGTTTCATATGATTCAACTTCAAGTAATTTCTGAACATGTACGGAGCCTGGTTTTGAAATTGCGGACAAATCATTCCGAAGCAAATCTACTATCATGGTGTTTTCTGCGCGTGATTTTAAATCGGTCAGCAAAAAATGTTGATTGGCTTTATCTTGCGTTAAATCAGAAGCCCTTGGCATGGTGCCCTTCATGGGCTTTGTATATATTTTATGTTTAATTTTAGAGAAAAAAAGCTCTGGTGAAAGCGATAGAATCTCATATTCAGGCATTTTAAACCATGCAGAATAAGCCACTTTTTGACGCGCACGCAGGGAGTTATATAAGCCCAGGCTTGACCCTTTAACATTAAATGTATATTTCGCTGTTAAATTAACCTGATACGTATCCCCTGCTACAATATGTTGCTTCACGCGAGAAAACGCTGTTGCATAGTCAGACGCCGTTATGTTTAATGCTACATCCTGAGGCCTTGCATTTTCTTGCCCTAAAAATGCATTAATCTCAGCGGCACTTCGTTTTTCAGGCGCTTTAAATGCAAAAAAATGAAGCAGCGGAAAGTTAGGAGACATTAAAAGATGGGGTAACCCACGTAACACATAGCCAGCCTCATAACTCAAGCAGCCTGCCAAATAATATCCGTCACGCCTCAGTGAATCCAAGCGCGCTAAGCTTTGGCTTAAAGCAGCAGCATCCCAACAAATAATTTCATCGCATGGTTCTGAAAACAATAAGCCGGAATAAGGTACATTGAGCATGCGCCTATTTTCAAACAAAATAACAGCGGAATTCACATTACATCAAACACAATATAAAACGTTCAATCATGCCTCAAATCGCATCAAAATTCAAGGTACCGTGCACACAACAACCTTGCTTTTAAATATTCAAACTGATACTTTATGAGCTTGTTTTAGACTAACTCATTCCTAAGGTAAGTTGTGGCTGCATCTAAACGTATTTTAAGTGTCTTTTCACTCGTCATGATTAATGTGATTGCAGTGGATAGCTTACGAACACTCCCTATTTCAGCAAAGCTCGGATTTTCACTTATTTCTTATTATGCTTTTGCAGCACTTGTCTTTTTTATTCCTGTCGCACTCGTTGCAGCAGAACTGGCTACAGCCTATCCCAGTACCGGTGGAATTTATATTTGGGTGCGCGAAGCGTTTGGCAAAAAAACAGCGTTCATGACCATTTGGTTCCAATGGATTTATAACATCTTTTGGTACCCAACCATCATGGCTTTTGTGGTAGCAACACTCGCTTATTTGTTTGACCCTAATCTCGCCAACCATAAGCTCTACTTACTCTCCACGATGATTGGACTCTTTTGGTTGTTTACTTTTCTTAACTGCCAGGGCATGAAAATATCAAGCTTTATCAGCACACTGGGCGCCTGCTTCGGCACTATTATCCCCATGCTACTGATTGCGCTCCTCGGTTTAATCTGGGTTATTCAAGGCCGACCACTTGCCGTGCATCTTACAGACACATCCTGGATCCCTGATTTTAAATCGCTTGGTAACCTTTCTTTGTTTACAGTGGTACTGTTTGGTCTGATTGGTATGGAAATGTCTGCCATTCATGCAGGAGAAGTTAAAAACCCACAACGAGACTATCCTCGCGCTCTGCTCTACTCAACGATTTTAATTTTCCTAACACTCGTGCTCGGTTCACTTGCAATCGTGGTTGTTGTGCCCGGAGAAACCTTAAGCATGATGTCAGGTTTAATTGACGCTTACGCTATTTTCTTTGATGCCTATCACATGGCCTGGCTTACCCCCATTATTGCTGTACTGATTGTGCTGGGTGCTATTAGCAGCATTTCAGCCTGGATTATTGGCCCGACCAAAGCGCTGCTGGTTGCAGCACATGATGACTGCATTCCCGAACGGTTAACCAAAACAAACCAACACGGTGTGCCCACAACCATTTTAATGATTCAAGCGATCATATTCACTGTACTGACTAGTTTATTTACTTTATTCAAAACCATTAATGCGGCCTATTTAATCTTAAGCGCAAGTTGCGCGCAAATGGCACTTTTGGTTTATGTCTTTATGTTTGCAGCTGCCATCAAACTGCGTTATAAAAATCCAAATCAACGCGGTGCTTATCGTATTCCCGGGGGGTTAATCGGAGCATGGCTGGTTTCAGGCACTGGCATTTTATGCTGTTTCGGGGCTATTTTTCTCGGATTTATTCCCCCAAGCCAAGTCCCGATTACAAACATTGTTTTATTTGAGTCTTGCCTAATAGGGGGGTTAATTTTATTTACCGTGCTGCCCTTGTTTCTTATGCGCTTGAATAACCGCAACTGATCCTGCCATAAAAGAACGGACATCCTGCTAGAATACTGTAGCGCCCAATTTAAAGTTTTTGCTCTTGAGTGGACAAAAAAAGGTGCCCCTTAAGTAGCTAAAGACTGGGGACGTGCCAAATCACTTTTATATCCATGGAAAGCGCAGAAGAAAAAAGGTGGTGACTCAGTTGAAAACTAAAAGCTGCAGCAAGACAAATCTTCTCGGTTAAAGCGCGAGGTTTCTCGACTAGCAGAGGAAAATGCCTTTATAAAAGTTAATCATATCTTCTCCAATAAAGCTTGCACTACCTCAGCCGTTATGGGTTTTTCTATTACATGAATAAACCCTAGCGATTCAATTTCATCCATTACATGTTGCTCGGTATTGGCACTCATCAATGCAAACGGCACATCCACACCTTCTTTTCGCAGTAGAGTAGCTACTTCAGGCCCCACTTTATCTGGCATGTTATAATCAAACACCACCAGAACAAGCCCTTCTTATTTAGATAAACTCAGTGCCTCTTGCCAGGAGCTTGCTTGCAAAAGCTCATACTTATCATCCGTTTGCCCTTGCAAGCATACCTTAAACAACATACGTGCGGTTGCACTATCATCAACCACTAGTATTTTCTTTTTCATCATTTATCCCTTCCTGATATATCACTTAAGCTTTATCAGAAATATAAACTTACATAATCAAGACTCTAAAAAAACTCAGCCCCAAAATTTAATACTGGATTAGGATGCTCTGTTGGCACCTAATATCATGGCCCGATTATCCCAACGATAAGTTAACACACCAAAACTAAAATAAAGAATCAATAGCACTAAATTAACAATACCTGTTCCTGGATAGAGCTGATTAAACGCAATCAATATAAAATAAATTATGGCCTGCGGTGTTGACGCAACTATCATCACCCGTACGGCTTCTTTCACGGTCAGATGGACTTTAAATATAAAACGCGCAACAAACTGCCCAAACAAACCAAATGAAAACAAAATGATGGTATAAAGCGTCGCATAAAACGTTACTAAAATAGGATAAATCGATGCAGACAATGCATTAATTACTGGTTTTATCGGGCTTGATTCAAGCCAATCGATACCAACAAGATTCGAATTTTCCACCTTCGAAAACGAAACAACCGTTTCTTTACCTTCCCGTAAATTATTCTCTTTTAATAAATTAAGTATAGGTAACCTCAGGTGCAAATCATTCTTAGTAATCAAAAGTGTTGCTTTAGGGTACAAGAAATAAGGCAGCTGCTTTATTTTTCCTTCTGTATCAATCACAGCAACCACTTCATTGTGTCTATTTTTCACTTCATACGGCATGGGGCTATAAAAATAGACTTCACCGTCACGCACTGAAAAAGGGGGCAATTGTTTAAATGGAACAAACAGTTTTTGTTCCATCATGTCTCGATAAGCGATGGTCAGATGTACCGCATAAGGTAAGGTAACAACGGCAAGCATGCACACAAGATAAAGCAAGCCCAAACCACGCCAGCGTCTAATCACATCAATATACAAGCGCCCGGAAAAAAAAGATAAATAAATCGCCTGTAAAAAACGATAATGCGCTACCTTTCTTTTTTTCTTAGCACTTTTGTTATCAACCGCTTTATCAACACCTAAAAACTTCATAACAACATCATACCTTATTTTGCAAGTGACAAAGTACGGCGTAATAGCTGTGTATAAATAGGCGCTACTCCCATTAGCTGCACAACCGTTGTAGCCGTTAAACACGATACCATCAGGGGTAAAATAAGGCCATAATTTTGTGTCATTTCAACCACCAACACAATCCCTGTCAACGGTGCACGTACCGACGCTGAAAACAGCGCTCCCATACCTGCCACGGCCAACATACCCGGTTGAACCAACGCGATGCCAGGAAAAAATACTTGAAATAAAGCAGCGAGGGCTAATCCAACTAGAGTACCCAATGCCAGCATAGGTGCAAAAATACCTCCAGGAATACCTGTTCCATAAGAAAGCATCGTTAATATAAAACGGGCTAAAAAAAGCAATACCAATACAATAAAGCCAGGTTTAAACGTTAAAGAGTGTTCAATAACGCCATACCCACCCCCAACCGCATTAGGCCAAAGCCAAGCCAGCAAGCCCACCAACAGTGACACAATGATAACGTAGACTAAACGCCTGCGCATGGTTTGTTTATCCATCCAGAATAAGACGCCCATCAACACTTTATTGAAAAGCATGCCTATGCACCCCACCACAATACCGAGCATAAAAAAGATACCCAAAGAATCTAAGCTTGGCGTATCAAAAACATCCATAACGATTGCGGGGACATTTCCCAGCATAAACTGTAAAACAATGGTTGCTGCAACACAGCTAATCGCAACGGTCTTAAAATGCAAAAAAGGTAATGGAAATGCCTCTTTCATTTCTTCCATCACAAACAGTAAGCCTGCCAATGGCGCATTAAAGGCTGTCCCAAGCCCTGCGGCAGCTCCTGCTGCAATGAGCGCATCACAACGTTTTCTATCAAATCGAATCGTGTCAGCCACACATTTACCGATATTACCCCCCAATTGAATCGTTGGCCCTTCACGCCCGACGACCATATGGCTTGCAATAGATAACACCCCACCAATAAACTTAACTGGCAAAACGCGCTTCCAGAGCACCGGGCGCTTATGCATCAAGGCACCTTCAATTTCTTGAACACCACTCCCCGCTGCTTCAGGCGCCACACGCGTGACCAACAGCCATGCAATAACCACCATGGTTGTGGTTATGGCTGGAAAAGTAATCCAACCGGGTATACCGAGCATACCAAGAATACTATGAAGTTTTGTAAGCCATGTGCCAGAGGTATTAATTGCTATTTGAAAAAGTGAGCCGACAAACCCTGTTAATAAGCCGACTAAAATTGCCGCCAAATAAAAATATAGAATTTTGTGAAAACGCATAGCCACCCCCACTTTCAAAGTGTCTACCAGAATGGCTTACCTAAAAAAAAAAAGCTACTCATATGCAAAAATATTTTTGTACTAATATTGCGGGCTGACGTATCCCCACGAATATTCATTCCCACCTGCACACACTACTCTCCGCTCAAAATCGGATGCTTTTCCTTCTCCCGCTGGGCGGGGGAAGGTGCCCGATAGGGCGGATGGGGGGAGATTGGATGATTATTTTTTGATTTAAAAAACGATTTGCTTCTTTTTTGTTGATTTATGTCCATTAATGTAGAGTAGAAAAAAACCAAATTCTTTTAAACCCTTGAACTTTAATCCACTTAAATATTTAAGTGCTTAATTGACGTTTTCTGGGTACACCGATTAAATCTTCCCCCCATCCGCCCTATCGGGCACCTTCCCCCGCCCAGCGGGAGAAGGAAAAGCATCCGATTTTGACCGGAGAGTAGTGTGTGTAGGCGGGAATGATTACTGAGTAGCGCTATACTAAAAAGCGTTTACATTCCATGTGTTGAAGTTAAAACAACATCAGGATCCTCGGGTTTCTTAGGGGGCACTACTTCCCTTTGTTCGGTAACGTTTTTAAGTGCTTCTTTAGTAAGAGCGGGGCCCGGAGGCTGAGTATTGTTAACAGGAACCGCTGTACTAACTGACCGTGTCGCTGTACTAACTGACGTGCTCGGACTCCGCACGCCCTGCGGCTCAGGTGCTACTTGTGAAGCGTTCCGTACCACTCCACCGACTGGCTGGCTAACCAGATATGCCTCCGTAGTGACTGCTTTATATTTACCCTTGCGCAAACCAGATAAATCTTTCGCTAATTTCTGCTCTTCTGGCGTTTCTGCAACATGCGACAGTACGCCAGCACGCGCATTAAAGGCTTTACCCCGCGTTTCGCCATCACTGGTTCCTGGCGTTCCAGTCGCTATTTCCACAAAATCATGCTTGGCTTTAGTGCTTCCATATTTACTATAAACCCGCTTTTTCTCATCAGCTGAATCATTATAACTGAGGATTTTTCCTTCTTCAGCAAATTGTTTTTTCATTGCTGCACGTTGCTCAGCCACCTCTCCTGCTCTATCAGCAGAACTCATACAACCGCCTTTTAAGCTTCCCAAGCTTTCAGCCAAAATGCCCTCATAAGAAGCTTTATGCATTTCTCTTCGATCATTCCCGTGTTGAGCCCATTCTGCCATCGCACCGGGGGTAGCAGCCACGGCCATAACAACACGCAGCACAGGTCCTAACAAGGGTATCCGGCGAGTAAAATTGTCAATATTACGCTGAGCTGAGCCCAACCAGGTTTCATGAACCGTACATTTTAATTCGACAGCTGCCTGTAAACTTAAGGCAATATTTTCTCTCTGCATTTTTGGCAAATGACTATATGCACCGTCGTCTTTTCTTAATTCTTCTGTGAGCGCTTTAACAGCCTCTTTTACGTCTTTCCCACGAAATTTAAAAGGCGAAACAAAAGAGTGGTCAGGAGACGTTAGAAAATCAGTCACAGTTGCTAAATTTGTGTTTAGCACCGGATTACGCATCCCCTCCTTCATTTTGACTTTAGCAAACATATTAACAGCATTGCCAATTAACTGGCGCGCATCATTAAAGTCATTATTTCTGACCCGGGTGCCGGCATTCCACATATTGATACCGTTGTTGGTTTCTAGTAAATCAACATTAACTTTTTGAAATTGTGGATCCAAACCATCAGGATATTTGAACTTAAAATCCGCGTTCGACATGAGCGTTACCTTACCTGTCTGCTTATGTCTTAATATAGTGCTGTTTTTAAGCAGCCTACGAACTGCAGCATTGGCAGTTTCTTTAGAATCAATAACAGATGCTGATTTTGTTTTTTGTTGATCAGGGCTCCCGGTGACCTCATCGCCAATTAGCGTTTGATGTAAAACGGTGTATGGAATAGGCTCATTATCCGAAATAATGCCTCCCCATTTATCCATAAAACCAGTTAGTCCAGATTCTAAGTTCTTCCCGAGCATTAATTGGAGATGATTCGACTCTGTAATATCTTGACGGCTTTTCTCCGAAGAAACCTTAAATGCCTCAGTAATAGCTACGCGCTCATGACTGCTGATATGAGCGACTTGCCCACTCTTATCAACCATAATATCGCTGCAATCGAAGGCATTAGCAGGATTCGGTGTAAAACGAGACATCGGAGTAGAAGAAAGCTCCTTCATTTTCTTTTGATTGCCTTTCATAAATGTATCGAACCATTCCCTTCCACCCACCTTTTTCTTTAATTCTTTTCTCCACGGCTGTTCAGCATCCCAAGTTCCCAAAGCGCTTTTAGTAGAAGTTCCTTTGACCCCTCGTCCGAATACTTTCTTTCGTCCAACATTCAGCTCCTCAAACGTCATTGGCTCGGCATAACGTAGCATTTTCCTACCGTTATTCTCCTCAACAACACACATTGGTCCACTAACATCTCTTTTCCATAGAAAATCACGAACAAAGTTAATGGCTTCAGCCGCTTCCTTTTTATTTCCTACCAGCCCCTTAGTAACTAACAAATTGCTCAGAGCGCCATTAAAAAGAGACAGCTCTTTTATCGCATGTTTCATTCCTTGGTCTGGGTCTAAATTAGCTTGATGGCTCTTCATATTTTGCTGAAATTTATTGAGCAACCCAGTTAATTCAGAAGGCATTATTTGACCGCTGTTGCTAACAATTTCAGTCACTGCCCGAGCAGAATCAATACCACGCGCAAAAACATCATCAACCTCGCTCTCGATATTTCTCGTGGTATCCAGGTACACACGAACTTTAGCCTCAGCCTCAACATCAGCATCAATATCTACCACTACTGTTTTACGGTCAAGACTGGCTTTCCGAACAGCTAATAATTTTTCTTGTAAGCTATCATACGAGGCTTTACCATCTTCTCCCCAATTTGCCGTTTCAGAGAAATACTCACCCCATTCGTCATCGTTTATTTTCGATTCTCCCCTGGTATCTATAATAGCTGTATAAAGCTGCTCTGCTTTTTTTTTCGTTAATGGCATGGCTCACCCCGTTAATTAACTATCATCTTGTTCTAATTATAACCTTTTATTCACTAAATTCCAGAAACCTACTGGGTCGGAGGCTGATGGCACTCACCTAAGCAATACCCTCGTCTCTGCGAGCTGACGTATCCCCACGAATATTTTTTAGCTACAGCCCATTGAAAAGTGATTTAAAACCGTCCGATTCAACCGAAAATCTGTCTTTCCCGCGCAGGCGGGAATCCATTATTTGTTTGACTCGAATGGAAAATAAGATTAACTAAGCAAAACAAGCCTTAGTGGCTTAATTTATCTATTGGTTTACTT
>JAHZKG010000036.1 GCA_022600515.1 Gammaproteobacteria bacterium | reverse complement strand
ATTCGCTTCAGCCTGGCGCCTGATATGACTATAGTCTTCCTGTGCGTCAATTCTATTTAAGGCCTTCATCATCCCGGAAGGCATTTCAAGGTTTTCGGCTTTAATTTTAGCGAGCGATACCACAGCAGTGTATCTTTCATGACTATCAGATGTCCGTTTAACATGCTGGGCGTCAAGATAACCAATTTTTATACCCTCTAATTTATCACCGTACTTTGTCCATAATTCATAACCTTGCTTATCGCGAACGCGAGATACAGCATAAAGCGCCTCAAAATCGGGGAGGGAGCTTCTATCAACCCCTTTTGCGCGTGATTCTCGTTCAACAGCCCGATACAGTTTGGCGCCTTTTTCTTGAATGTCTAGGTAATCGGACGCTTCTTTTGCCACTGCTCGGAGTTCATGTTTATTGTCATCAAATGTTTTCGCGCGCCGTTGTTTAATGTAGGCCTCATAGTTCACCACATAATTAAATTTCTCTTTAATTTTGTGACCCATGCCTGCGAGATGGTTCATCGCACGACCAATGAGCTTATCAGGGTCAAAACCACTTCGTATGGCAAAGTCTAGCGGCCAGTCAATGACGTTATCTTGGGTGGACTCTCGAGACAGGGTTCGTTTTAAGGTATCTAAGTCTTGGTGCTGTCCTGAATCGGTATAAATAGTCAGTGTTTTTCTATGACGTGTGAATGCCACAAAGCTTAAGGCTCTATCCCAGTATTTGTTATCAATTAAAACGCTGGTGTTATTGACGGTCATGCCCTGTGATTTATGGACCGTAGTTGCGTAACCATAATCAAGGTGATGATAGGATTTAGGCACCCTAACGGTCTCACCTGTATCAAGGCGTGCTTCAATCGCTTTGTCATCGATAGAGATAATCGTCGCTAAGTCACCGTTTTTAACGCCATGCGCTCTGTTGTTCTTTTTAAAGAGGATGCGCTCACCACGAGCAAGGACGATGTCACGTTTATCAATGGGTTTGAGGTAGTGTTTTAGGTGAGCGGGGATGTTGGCCTCTTTTCCGTTTTCTAATTGTATGGTGATTGCTTCAGCTGAGACCTTAAGAATATTCACCTGCTCACCACCCGAGGTACCGAGTTCACGGTCTGTTAATGAAATAATGGCGCGCGTACCGGCCTTAAGTGCCGCACCTTTTTTCTCAACGTCTCGATAATAAATAAACTCATCCGTTGCGAGCAGTGCTTTCTCTTGTAAGGAGGCGCGCGCTCTGTCATTTAAGTCTGAAACACTGCTGCGTGTGAAGGCCAGTATAATGTGTGATTTAATATCGTCAGTGCTTGTGATGGTATGAGCCCAGTCACTGACTAATTCACTTGCTGCATTGTGTCCAGGCGTCTCTTTAATCAGCTTAAGCGCACCTTTCTTATCATAATGCGCAAGTGCTTCATCAATTTCACCCCGAGCCAGCATAAGACTTGCTTGACGGTCACCTTCATCCTGTTGTCTTGTGATGTTATCCAGTGATATGTAACCCACACGGTCAGCAATCCCTCGGAATATCTCACCCTTTTGAATAGGCTTTAACTGTTGCGGGTCACCCACTAAAATAACCTTAGCTTGTGCGCGGTTCGCGGCATTTAAAATCATGGCCATGCTTGAGAAATCAACCATGCCCGCCTCATCAATCACGAGCACATCATTTTTTGTGAGCTTCAGCTTTTTATTCGCTAATCGGTAGGATAGGGCGGCGATGGTTGAGGATTGAATGCCCGTATCATCTTCTAATGCTTTAGCGACCTTACTTGAAAGAGCGGCTCCCAATACACGACAGTTATTTGATTGGTAATACGCATGAACGGGTTTTAATAAATAGCTTTTCCCTGTCCCTGGTTTTCCAACCAACAAGCTAATGTTATGACCTGTGGTAATAAATGAAAGCGCTTCGCGCTGCTCATCATTAAGATTGAACTGCTTAATCAATCCATCCAGTGGTTGTTTGTAATCATGTGTTCTACGCGCATTCAGTTGTTCAACATCTTTCAGTAATTGGGCTTCCTGCGTGTAATGATGTCGCGTGGTATAAGCGACATGACCGCGCTCATCAGCACCTAATTCAATGACATTTTTATTGGATAAAAGCGTTTCGACTTTAGCTAAATAAACCTCGGTTGATGTGCTTTCTTTTAAGGTTTTAAATAATAGTTTTTCAATATCACGGCGGGTGAAAACGCTGTGCTCAAGGGATAGGAGGTTAATCAGGTTTTCAATATCACCTAAAGCGATATCTTCACGTGCTTCACGAATTATTTTGTTTTCTTCTTGAAGGTAATTGTCACCGCTATGCCGCGATTTACCCTCATGTTTTTCTGAAATAAGATGATTTAAATCAACAGAAACATCAATATCATTTTCAATGAAAAAATCAATTTGAGCCTTTCGCCACTGCTGGCCCCATCGCTCATCTTCAAGCACTTTCCCTTTAAAAAAAGAAGGATTTAAGTCGCGTGCTTTATATCGTGAAAACCCATTTTTCTCTAATCGCCGGGTGGTCACATAAATATGTGCGTGCGGATTGCCATCGCCTTTATCATGAATCGAGATATCAGCCGGAATCCCGTTCTCTACAAAGTTCACCTGCGCAAAACGCTTTGCAAGTTCAATGTGTTGAACAAGATTTAATTCTTTGGGCAAAGCCACAACAACGTCTTTTCCAAGTTGAGAATCCCGTCTTTTTTCAGACGCTTCGACTTGGTTCCAGAGAAAGGATTGGTCTTTAAATATCTCGATAGAACCTTCAGGAAGAAGGGTTTCTGTGAAAACCACATCTGTTCGTTTGGTGTAGTCGTGAGTGAGGCCTGTCCCCTCATCCGTTAAGCAAGTTCCTGAGCGATAGGCGGCAGCAGCTACTGCACTATATCCCTGTGCTCTTGAAACTAAACTCACTTTTGCAAATGCTATCGCCATGGGTCAATTTTAGCAAACATTCGTATGAATGTATATTGCGCTCTTCGTGATTGGTTGACCTTCGCTTTGCTCAGGTTTTTATGTATTTATCTTTTGGTAAATTCATATTTATGCTAAAATAACAAAGTAGATAACAATAATCAGGTGGAACCGTTAATGTCTAAGAAAACAATCGTCGAAAAGGAAGAAGCGCTTGTTGCTCAAATAGAAAAAGCAAAGAAATCATTGCTCAACCTTAAAAACAAACAAAAAATAGCGCTTGGTTCACTGGCCCAAAAACACGGGTTGAATAAAATCGATTTCAAAAAATTGGACGCAGCATTTAAAAAACTTTCGGAAGAGTTCGGTGTCGGAATTAAATAACCAAATTAAAAAACAAGAACAGCGAATTGCGCGTGCTGAGCATTCGCTTGCACTCGAGAAATTAAAAAAGCGACGTGCGGACACCCGGCGTAAAATTGAGCTCGGTGGTTTGGTGATAAAATCAGGAATCGATGGTCTCAATAAATCAATTGTTCTTGGTGCGCTTTTACATGCTTTAGAGCTCATTGAGAAAGAAAATAATTACAAAGAAATTTTTGAGTCAATCGGGGAAACTGCGTTTCTGGAGAAATGACAAATGGATTTAATCATGGATGTTTATAATAAAAAAATTGATGAGCTGAAATCACAGATTGATTCAGAAAAAAAGAAGCAGGAATACGAACAATTGAAAAGGGACTTATTTGATGTCAGCTATCAAGCCAATCATGCCCCAAATGAATTTGACGGGGGAATGGTTCAAGTTGATACGGAACAAAGCCTTAAGACAAAACGGGGAAAGGAATCCTTCTCAGAGCTCTTTATAGCCCGAATTATTAAGATGTTTAATGCAAGGCCCATTATCGGTAATTTAATTGCCGTTGGATTGGCATTTGTTGGCTTGATGAGCATGAACAAATACATGACCAACCCAGACCTCGTTATGATAAAATTGTACATCGGAAGATTCATGATGATTGCGGGCGCCGCACAAATCCTAAAATCTGCAAGCAGAAGTTTACTTCTTCCATTGGTTGCAACAACGGTCGGTGGTATCATCGCTAACCAATTAACCGTCAATCAATTGATGCTTGGTCAGCCATCGTGGTTTTATCAAGGTGTGCTCATTACAGGCCTCGTGGGAATTGCTATTTCTGTCTTTTCGATTGATTAGTTTTTTTGTGAATATAATGCGCTCACCGTCATTAACGAATGGCGAGCCCTAAGGCGAGACTGCTGATGTTATACAGGATGCTTTTTTTAGTACCTTCTGAAATGGCTAAAACTTCATTAGAAGCTAGAGAAAAAGCGGCTAAAATTATGGCTACTGGAGGTATAAAAGATATTGTTGATTCAGATTTTTATGATTCATTTTACGTTGGTGGTGCATGGACTGGAACACTAACAACACAATTATTAGATCAAGAAAAATTACAAACATTCGATGATGAAGTTAAAAAAATATATCAATGGCCTGTTGAGAGAAGCGTAGTCTACCTAAAAGATAGTTCTAGAATTGAAAAACAAAAAATGACTTTAGAAGTGTTTTTAAAATACTTTCCGAATTTTGAAGGAGAGCCTCCTTTTTTTCGAAATGAGAGCGTTAACATGGGATATGACGATGATGCACTTTTCATCAGTAATGAACGCCAATATTACAAGTTACTGAGCAATTATGAGGGAAGATGGTTTTTCTCTAGCGAGTATCAAATGATAAATATGTTTAACCTATCCCGGAGTATTGTTACGCCAGAAAATATCATAGATAAACACTGGGTAGTTGTTTTAACTTGCCATCGTTAATAATCAAAGGTCATCTAATGAACGATACGAACTTGCCTCAAGAGTATAAAAAAATAACAAGTAAACTATACCAACAAGCAACTCAGCACATAGAAGAAGCACGGATTCGAGTACAGCGCTCAATAAATACAGAAATGGTATCTGCGTACTGGCTAATTGGGCGGGATATTGTCGAAGCAGAGCAAAAGGGGAAGGCCCGTGCAGCTTATGGTTCCAATTTATTAAAAGATCTTGCAAGGCAATTATTCGATAAATATGGAAAGGGTTTTAGCGTAAGTACACTGCGAGATATTCGCCAATTTTATATAACATATTCGGATTCCTCTCCAATTCACCACGTAGTGCGTGGTAAATCTAAATCACTCAGTCCAAACTTAGGGTGGGTGCATTATCGGACATTGATGCGTATTGATCGTATTGAAGCACGACTTTTTTATGAGATCGAATCTGAAAAGAACGCCTGGAGTGGGAGAGAACTTGAGCGTCAAGTTCACAGCCTTTTATTTGATCGACTGGCAAAAAGCAAAGATAAAGAAGGGGTGTTAGCGTTAGCTAACGAAGGTCAACAAATAAATACTCCTGAAGATGCCATTAAAGAACCTTTAATCTTAGAGTTCCTTGGCCTTCCTGAATCTAATCGTTTGGTAGAGTCTGAGCTAGAAGATGCCTTAATTACTAACCTCCAACAATTCCTTCTTGAACTCGGCAAAGGGTTCTCATTTATTGGGCGGCAAAAACGATTAACGTTTGATGGGGATCACTTTTATGCAGACTTGGTTTTCTACCATGTTTTATTAAAATGCTACGTTATTGTTGATCTTAAAACACATAAATTAACACATGCCGATCTTGGACAAATGCAACTGTATGTGAATTACTTTGATAAAGAAATAAAACAGTCTGACGATAGCGCAACTATCGGGTTAGTTTTGTGCACAGAAAAAAGTGAAGAAATGGCAAAATACATGTTAGGTGATAAGGCAACACAGATTTTTGCCAGTAAATATCAATTACATTTGCCAACCGAAGAGCAGCTTAAGCAAGAAATAAAACGAGAAATAAAAGAAATCGGCACGGGACTTTAATTAAAAAAATGCTTATAAGTTCAAAATATGCTGGCAGTTTAAAACCAGATTAAAAACAATAGGGTCTAAAAATTTTAAATAATAGACCTACCTATGCACAAGTCCATAGGGCCGGAGCATATTATCTATTGCGTATAGCCCTGTGGACCCTGTGAATTGGTAGGGCAACTTTTTATTAGGATTGATGTTAGTTATAAATCCTAATGAGCTTTTATGGAACAAAACGATGAGTCGAACCTTTGAAAGTAACTTAACGCATTTTTTTGATGAAAAAGGGGCCATTCTTGACTCTTTACCAAAGCGATCAAAAAAATTATCTGAAAATTTAGGAAATATCGTATCGAATGCAACTATCGAGCCAAGACTGGCTCCACGAGCTAATGTAATTTGCTGGGGTGGGACGTTTAAAAACAAATGTAAAGGCCACATCGATTCATCGATTGATTTAGATCGCGTTAATATTGTTTGGCATTGCCTTAAATGTGGTGACAACGGAAGAGTTACTCACTGGGACAATTCTTTCTGGGACCTTGGTTATAGATAACCTTTTACACAGATCCTAATGTCTTGCTGCTGCTTTAAAAATTCGACTAATAATTGAGCGATGCAACAAAGCCCCGGTAGAATAATCGTGTTAATAAACTGGCTTTCATCGCACTTTTAAGGAATGCATTATTGATGTAGCGCTCCCTCAAGCCTTTAATTTAGACAAAGCATTTGTTCCCCACCTTATATGCTCTATAATTAAGCATAACAAGTTTAATTTCTGCGGGGGAGTCATGAAAGTTAATACAAATAACTCAATATATGCGCTATCAGGTGATAAGCCAGAACGCTCAGGGGAAGCCCTTACGCCTGATGAGCTGAATGATTTAATTATATTAGTGAAGCAATTAACCGGAACAGCGCCCGATGACACAACGCTTGAAGCGAGTATAAGGGGTCACATAGGGCCTGAATCGATTTATGCCTTAAAAGAACCTGTTTTGCAGTCATTAAAAATTGTTTATGAGCGATTAAAAGATGAGGGCATTAAAGCGCCTGAGAAGCAGATGATTGCAATGAAGCTGCAAGAGCGAGCAGCGCATTGCACGCCGGGCTTTCATAACGGGGTGAATGGCGTTGTCGATGGATTTTATTCAGCAAAAAACGTGGTTGAGCTGATGCAGCGCGTACGACAATCAGTCGTTTCCAGTATGGCCAACGGCCTCACCGATGAGGTACATGCTAATAATCGCTGCTTTGTTGTCGCGGCAGGTCTTGCTAGGCAAGGGGATTTTAATTACGGTGTACGCGCTTTAAACCGGGGAGATATCTATCGAGGTGGCTTGTCTGATGAAATAATTAGAGGCGCGCTGCAAACAACCTTTACTGAAAAAATGCACTTATTTTTTGTTTTAAATGCGTTAGAAGAAGAGTTTAGAGGGCAATTAAGTATTGCAGGATATGAGGGCCCAAAAGAATCGGGTTATCAAGCAGAGGAACTTGAAGCGACAGAGGATTATCTAAAGCTATTTTTCAGTGACTGCTCTGAGGTGATGGCGCTTAATGAAGCGCAGGGCGCGCGTAACGAAGCCAGCAAAGCAAATCAAACAAGTGAAGAAAGGATACGCGATGAAATAGGGGCGTTTGTAAAAGAACACCCAGATGCTTTTGCTGGT
>JAHZKG010000035.1 GCA_022600515.1 Gammaproteobacteria bacterium | reverse complement strand
CTGCTGCTTTAGCTTCAGCTTTCTTAGGTGCTGCTGCTTTAGCTTCAGCTTTCTTAGGTGCTGCTGCTTTAGGCTCTGCTTTTTTAGGCTTTTCATCTGATATTTCAACAAAATCAGATGCGTCAACACCACCAACAGTATCACCTTCTTGAACATCTAAGATGGCATCAGCAATTGTGCGAATATAAATATCAACTGCGCGCATTGAATCATCATTTGCAGGAATAACATAATCAATATTATCTGGATCGTTATTTGTATCAACCACCCCAATCACTGGGATTTTTAAACGACGTGCTTCTTCAACAGCAATGTGTTCAAAACCAACGTCAACAACAAATAAGGCATCCGGTAAGCCGGCCATATTTTCAATGCCGCCCAAGCTGCGATCTAATTTTTCAAGTTCGCGCGTTAACATTAACGCTTCTTTTTTAATCATGCCTTCAAACTTACCTTCGTCGCGCATTTTCTTTAATTCTTTCAAACGAAAGATAGATTGACGAACGGTTTTATAATTTGTAAGCATGCCACCTAACCAACGATGGTCAACATAAGGCATACCGCAACGTGTTGCATGCTCACGAATAGCATCTTGTGCAGAACGTTTGGTACCAACGAATAAAATTTTCGCTTTATTTGATGCTAAACGACCTACATGATTCACGGCGTCTTGCAGCATAGGTACTGTTTTTTCAAGATTAATAATATGTATTTTGTTTCGTGAACCAAAAATGTATTCTTCCATTTTTGGATTCCAGTAACGGGTTCTATGCCCAAAATGTGCACCTGCTTGAAGCAGTTCTCTCATACTTACAGTCATTGTTCTCTCTCCAGGGTTATGCTTCCACGCTTCCCACCATGCACCCATTTATTGGGACCCCGCATGCGTGTGACGAACCGTGTGTGTCGTTAAAATCGGCGTATTTATACCATATTTTTACTACTAATATCAATTATTATATCTGCTTTATATCCGCTTAATGCAATCTAGACAAGAATCTAACAAACTGATACCATCACACGCCTTAATTCTGCTTGTTTTCTGATGCTTATTACTTATGTCTAATCTATCTAAAATCCCTAAAAAATTATTTATCAAAACCAATGGCTGTCAGATGAATGAATACGATTCATCTAAAATGCTTGATGTATTGCGCCATGCACACGGGCTTGAAAAAACAGATAACTTATTAGAGGCAGATGTTATTTTACTTAACACCTGCTCCATTCGTGAAAAAGCACAAGAAAAAGTTTTCTCTCAACTCGGCCAATGGCGTCGATACAAACAAAGTAATCCTCATGTTGTTATTGGTGTAGGTGGCTGTGTTGCAAGCCAAGAAGGTAAAGATATTATTAAACGTGAGCCACTTGTTGATTTAGTCTTTGGTCCGCAAACCTTGCATCGCTTACCTGAAATGCTCGAAACCCATTGGAAAACAAAAAAACCTGTTGTTGATATTTCTTTTCCTGAAATCGAAAAATTTGATCACTTGCCAGCACCCCGTGCCGAAGGCCCGGTTGCCTTTGTGTCTATTATGGAAGGCTGTAGTAAATATTGCAGTTACTGTGTTGTGCCTTATACACGCGGCGAAGAAATTAGCCGTCCATTCGATGATGTCTTAGCCGAATGCTATCAATTAGCTGAACAAGGCGTTCGTGAAATTAATTTGCTCGGTCAAAACGTCAACGATTATCATGGCCCAATGCACGACGGCGGCATGGCTGACTTAGCACTACTCATACAATATATTTCAGCCATTGAAGGCCTAGACAGGATCCGCTTTACAACGTCCCACCCCCTGGCATTCACTGATAATTTAGTTAATGCGTTTGCTGAAGTACCCGAACTTGCCAATCACTTACATCTACCCGTTCAAAGTGGGTCTGATCGCATTCTTGGCCTGATGAAACGAGGCTATACAGCACTCGAGTTTAAATCAAAAATCCGAAAGCTTCGCAAAGTCCGCCCAGATATCAGGCTGTCTACTGATATTATTGTCGGATTTCCTGGTGAAACCGAGCAAGATTTCGAAGATACACTGAATCTAGTACATGATATTGGCTTTGACTTATCGTTTAGTTTTATTTTTAGTGCACGTCCCGGAACCCCTGCAGCAAACCTACCGGATGACACGCCCATGGAAATAAAAAAACAGCGTCTTAAAATCTTACAAGACCGTTTATTACTTCAAGCAACGCGCTATAGCGCTGCCATGGTAGGCAGCACACATCGTGTATTGGTCACAGGCCCTTCTAAGAAAAACCCTGAGCAATGGGCCGGCCGTACTGAATGCAATCGGGTGATTAATTTTGAAGGCCCCAAAAACCTACAAGGCCAATTTGTGGAAATTGATGTTACAGAAGCACAGCCTAACTCACTCCGTGGCCGTCTCGTGACGGAGTCTGTCTGTGCCTAATTCAAGCTCAAACTCAAATTCAGAACACTTTATTGTCCCTGAGCATTTAGCAGGCGAGCGTGTTGACCGTGTGCTTGCGGTACTCATGCCCGCTTTTTCACGTGCCCAGCTCACAACCTGGTTAAAAGCCGGCTTTATCACGATTAATCAAGACATCTTAAAGCCTAAAATAAAACTCAAAGGCGGCGAGAGTATTATCTTAAATCGTCCTGATGAAGCCCCATTACCTCAAACCGAACAGCTCAAACCCGAAGCAATTCCACTAGATATTGCATTTGAAGATGATGACTTGCTTGTGATTAATAAGCCTGCAGGGCTTGTGGTGCACCCTGGCGCTGGTAATCCATCAGGCACACTCGTCAATGCCTTATTGCATCATGACAGCCGCCTGAACCAATTGCCTCGGGCAGGCATTGTGCATCGCCTTGATAAAGACACAACCGGCTTATTAGTAGTGGGGAAAACACTCGAAGCTTACACTGCACTGGTAAGACAAATGCAAGCTCGTGAAATCGATAGGCACTATGTTGCACTGGTTCAAGGCCATATTATCGGTGGCAGTACACTCACCACAGGTTACGGCCGCCATCCAAGGCATCGTATCAAAATGGCCGTGTGCAACGGCGGAAAAGAAGCGATTACAAGCTATAGCATCAGAAAACACTACCCTATTGCTCACGCCACACTATTAAACTTGAAGCTCATGACAGGACGCACCCATCAAATTCGCGTCCACATGGCACACATTCATCATCCAATTCTTGGCGACACACTGTATAGTGGCAGACCTAAGCACCCTAAAAATCTAGATGACCATGCACGTGAGCTCTTTTTAAGTTTTAAACGGCAAGCCTTACATGCCGAAAGCTTAAGCTTTATTCACCCGATGAATCAAACACGCTTAAGCTTTACAGCACCTTTGCCCCATGATTTTCAGGCCTTACTTGATGCTTTAGATCAATCTAAACCCTGAAACCAAAAAATAACTGGCTCATTCTTTTTTTGCTGTGCGGGTTTAAACTCACTTGACTTTTTTTCCTGCTTTCGTAATGCTATCAAAGCATAACGAAACGCTTTGGGTCTAAACTTAATATGCAGCAGCCCTATTACCTTGAAGCCAATTGGCCTGCACCCAAACATATTCGTGCACTAACAGCTAGCTACCCTGAACACTTTTCTGAAATAAAACATGATTTAAGTTTACCTGCCGAACCGATTTGGCTAAAGCAAACCCATGGCAATCGTTGTGTGCGCGTTGAATCTGAGCATCAGAGAGAAGCTGATGCGAGTATTACTCAAAGCCCGATACATCCACTGGCAATTAGAACAGCCGATTGCCTGCCTATTTTGTTTTGTGACCCTGCAGGTACTGAAATTGCAGCTGTGCATGGCGGTTGGCGTGGTTTACTCGGTGGCATTATTGAAAATACGCTTTTAAGATTTAAATCTAATCCTAAGCAACTCATCGCTTGGACTGGTCCTGCTATTTGTGCGCATTGTTTTGAAGTGGGGCCTGAAGTGCCCGAGGCATTTATCAAACGTTATTCTTATATAGCACCCGCCTTTTCGCGGGCTGATACACCCAATAAATACTGGGGTAATCTCGCACTAATAGCTGAGCTTATTTTAAAAAATAATCAGCTGAATAATATCTATCATTCAGGGGCTTGTACGTTTGAAGAAAAAAATAAATTTTACTCCTACCGAAGAGCGAAACAAACCGGTAGAATCAATACACTCATTTGGTTTGATCATAAAAATTAATTATAATAAAATAGGTAACCGACATGACGCGTATAACCCGTATTTTTTACAGCACTTGCTTTACCATACTCTCCTGCTTGCTCGCGCCTAGTTTACATGCAGCCCCGCCCAATGACCCCACACCAACGCTGGCCCCTGTTTTAAAGCAAGTGGTGCCTGCCATTGTTAACGTGGCAGTACAAGGCATTATTCCAGATGAAATGATTCCACCCGCTGGTGGACCTAATGGCGGCAATAAGCCCGGAGCAGAGCAGAACATGCCTGATGATGGGCAACCTCGACGATTTCAAAGCATGGGCTCAGGGGTCGTGATTGATCCCGCACACGGTATTATTTTAACCAACGATCATGTGATTCGAAATGCCAATTTAGTTACCATCACTTTAAACGATGGCCGACGCCTCAAGGCAACCATTATAGGTAGCGATAGTGCAACAGATGTTGCTGTACTTAAAGTAGATGCCAAAAACCTCAAAAGCTTACCGATTGGCGATTCTGATAAAACCGAAGTCGGTGATTTTGTCATCGCCATCGGTAATCCGTTTGGACTAAATAGCTTTGGCAACAGCCAGTCTGCTACTTTTGGTATTGTAAGTGCAAAACAACGCAGCGATTTAAATATTGAAGGCATTGAAAACTTTATACAAACCGATGCAGCAATTAACCCTGGAAGCTCAGGTGGCGCTTTAATTAATACCAAAGGAGAACTGATTGGGATTAACACCGCGATTATTTCACTTCATGGCGGTAACGTTGGGATTGGCTTTGCCATTCCTATTAATATGGCAAAAGATGTTGCACAGCAAATTATTCAATTTGGCTCTATTCACCGCGGCTTAATGGGTGTTTTTGTTCAGCCACTAACGCCTGAGCTTGCACAAGCCATGGGCTATACGGATAATTTAAAAGGGGCACTTGTTGCACAAGTAAACACAGATTCTCCTGCTGAAAAAGCTGGATTGAAATCAGGTGATATTATTGTGAAAGTCAATGATACCGCCATTACGCAAGCAAGCCAGGTTAAAACAACGGTGAGTCTGCTTCGCGCCGACAGCAAAGCTAAAATCATGATAAAACGCAAAGGCAAAGATTTGGTTTTAACCGCAACAGTAACCGACATGAAGACACAAGAGCAGCAAATGCAGGCATCTAACCCGTTCTTATATGGTTTGTCTCTTCGTGACTTTGAGCAAGACTCCCCTCTGCATGGTCATATTATTGGTGTTCAAATTGTTGGTGCATCTGAAAACAGTGCGGGCTGGCGTGCAGGGCTTCGCCCAGGCGATGTTATTGTTAGCGCTAATCACGAAACCACTAAAGCACGCGATGCCTTACAATCCATTGCAAGCAAACAGAAAAAACAATTACTTGTTCAGGTATTGCGAGGTGCTGGCGCGCTTTATATCTTGATTATTTAGTAATTAGAAATCCCTGTGTACCCCGCTTCATGCGGGGTATCCAAACACAGTTGCGCCCGGGTTAGGGCCCACTGTGGCCAGGTCCCGCTGCAGATAAATTTGGGCTCGGCTTAGCTAAAGAGAACAGACTCGCTAAAGCGCTCTCTATGCTTTCCTGTGTCATGCGCGTATCTTTATCTACACCCATCATCGTTTCTATATTAGCTGGGGTAAGTATGATACCTGTAGGATTGCTTCCCCCCGCAAAACTAGTATGCGGGCCAGGAAATTTATTTCCGCTTCCACCCAAAATGCCTATATCAGCAAGTTTTTGAGCTATTTGAGTTGCATCAGCGATATGTGATGTTTCTATAAAATAATTATAATCTTGCATCTGACTAAATTTAGTATATGCGGTCTTTTGCTGTTTATCTGTAACAGCTTGTTTAAAAAAGCTAAATAATCCTGCTAAAGACGATGCGACATGCTGATCACCAGCTAGAAGAGAAAGCCGACTCGCTAACGTTTCCTCTATATTTTCCACTGTCATTATGCTCTTCATATGAGCATCCATCACCGTTGTTATATTGCCTGGGGTAAGTATGATACCTGTAGGATTGCTTCCCCCCACAAAACTAGTATGCGGGCCAGGAAATTTATTTCCGCTTCCACCCACAATGTTTATATCAGCCAGTTTTTTAGCTATTTGAGTTGCATCCTCAACATTTGATGTTGCTAGAAAATAATTACCATCTCTCATCAATGTAAAACCCACATATGGTATTGCCCCCACCGTAGAGACAGCCGCCGCTCCAGT
>JAHZKG010000034.1 GCA_022600515.1 Gammaproteobacteria bacterium | reverse complement strand
GATATTTCATCTTCTGATATATCTGCAACGTTCCCGTTAGCGAAAAGAGTTTCATCCACGAAATGAGAGCTCTTTTTATTTTCAGGCAACGCCGAAAAACGACCACTCAGAGTGGTGCCCTTGGGATAGAATACTGCTTGCCGCTGCACAGCATCACTATTCACATACGTATCATCGGTAACATGATAACCATCGCCACGGAAAAAAATACCAGCGAGCACATCCGATTGACCTGCCGATGATTGTATTAAAGATGATGTTGCTAAGGCACTGACGACTAAACGACGAATATTCATAAGTTATGACCTTCAAAATAATTTCCCACTACATATGTTCTAAAATTATACAGTTAAATCCTTAAGGAATTATTAAGAAATCTAAAATAAAGATGGAATTTCAGACAGTCTAGCTCACAGTTGACCAGAGCTTAATTATCATGAGGAAATTTCAAAAAACGGCGCATATTGAAAAGCAACGCTCAACTTCCTTGCTTACGCCCACATAACCTGTCATGCCCGCGCGGCATTGCTACGTGGATAGTATTTTCATGAAAAAGCCTCAAAACTACTCCCTACGTACCCTGCTTCATGCGGGGTATCCAGTCAAATTGACATATAAAACAACGGGATGCCCTGGATAAACCAGGGCACGTAGGCAGGGGTGGGTATCCACGCAACAATGCCTGCCCGCACAAGGCGGGCATCCATCATCAAAATAAAGCCACTGAAGATTATTTTGCTTAGTTAACCTGAGTTCTGGGTAAGAAAGCCTGCAACTAATTGAATATATTTCAAAAGTAATGCTTCCCTGGTCGTCTTTGCGAGCGATAGCGAAGCAATCTAGTGCCCTTAAAAGTCACTGGATTGCCTCACTCTGCGGCGCTACGCTTGCAGTTCTCGCAACGACGCTCTCAGAAGTTGTGCTAAATTAAGTTTTCTTATCCAGAACTCAGGCTTGGTTAATATTATTTTTCATTCGAGTCAAACGAAAAATGGATCCCCGCCCGCGGTAGAATAAAAAACAAGATATTTTTAACTGTTCTTTAATAACAGCTGATAATCTTCTGATAGGTTTTTGGCTTGGTGTGGCGTTGTGAAAAATGCCGCTAAATTACCATCTGGGTTAAACAACATAACAGCACCTGTGTGCTCAATGTCATCTTCGGTAGCTGGTGCATTGGGATTAACAGATGTTTTGGCATAAGCAACACCCAGTGCGTGTGTCATGGCACGGGTCATTTCTTCACTGCCTCGAGCGCCTTGAAAGCTCGGATGAAAAGCCGTCACATAACGCTGTAATTGCGATAAATCATCTCGTGCAGGATCAATAGAAACCATCACAACCTGAGGTAATGGTGAGGCATGATCGCCTTCTAGTGTGCGATACATTTTACCGAGCTCTGCCATGGTGGTTGGGCAAACAAACCCACAGCGTGTAAAACCAAAAAACATCATGGTCCAATGGTTTTTTAAATTATTTTGTGTGAATGGCGTGCCATTTGTACCCGCTAAAGCGAATGGCTGCACTGGGCGAGGCGCATTCAACAACGTACCATGAAAGGCATCACGTGCTGCTTGTTGTTTAGCAGCCACGGTACGTTTCGAGTAAAAAGAACTCGTTAAAATACCTGCCAGCATGAGTGCAACAAGCAATGCAACAAGCCCAATTGATTTTTTCTTAAGAATATTCATACCCCATGATAAAATATTTGCCAATAATGGTCAAACAATAAACCCACAAAAAGCAACATTAAATAGACGATTGAAAATCTAAACGTTTGCATGGCGACAACGCCTTTGTCTGTACGATATAATTTCACAGACCACCACAAAAAACGTCCGCCGAGTAATACCGCTGTTGCGGCATAAATCATCCCACTCATACCAACAACAACCGGTAAAATACTCGAAATTAAAAGCAATATCGTATAAAGCACGACGTGCAACTTAGTATATTTTACACCATGTGTTACAGGCAGCATCGGAATAGCCGCTTTTTTATATTCTTCTAAACGATAAATTGCCAAGGCCCAAAAATGAGGCGGAGTCCATGCAAAAATAATTAAAACCAACAGCAAAGCATGTCCGTCAAAATATCCGGTTACGGCAGTCCAACCCAGTAATGGCGGTGCCGCGCCCGCAAGCCCACCAATCACAATATTTTGTGGTGTCGCGCGTTTTAAATACCCCGTATAAATCCCGGCATAGCCTATGAGCGTAACAAACGTTAAGACCGCCGTCAGCGTATTGACAAAATAGACCAGTACAGCCAGTCCAAAAACACCCAATAACGCAGCAAAACCTATTGCTTGTTTTTCAGACATACGGCCATGGGCAACTGGGCGCTTTTGTGTACGCGCCATTAAGGCATCAATGCGTTTATCAACCACGTGATTAATCGCGGCCGCACTTCCCGCACAGCAGGCAATACCTAACAAACTAAAAAAAACAAGATCAAGTGGAACCCAACCCGGTACCGCTAAATACATGCCAACCAACACAGTTAACATCATCAGCATCACCACGCGAGGTTTACAAAGCTCCACGTAATCACGCCAAGTTAGCGAACGCGGCATGGTCTTTGTTGCACTCATATTCACACACGTCTCCCAGATAACAAATAAAATAAGCTCACCATGCTGATTAAGAGCAATAAGGCAACGCCGTTATGTAAAACTGCTACAACCAGTGGCAACATATAAACCACATTAAAAATTCCCAGCATGCACTGTAACACCACCAAGCCAAGTGCAAACACAGCAACACGTCGTATAGATTTGATACTCGTATGACAGAATAAACAGCTTACAAATCCAATCACATATAAAGCCGTCACAAGCGCCCATACACGATGCACCCATTGAATTGTAACGCGCGCCGCTAAATCCAATGCACCCCCTTGATAATTAGCGCCCACAGGTGAGAAAATATCAAAGGCCCCCGCCCAATCAAACACAGGCAGCCAATGCTGATTACAGGTTGGAAAGCCAATACAGGCTAAGCCTGCATAATTGGCACTCACCCAGCCGCCTAAAATAATTTGAATGGCAACAACAGCAATACCCAGACCACCCCATACCCGTAACTTAGGCAGCAGCGTGGGCTCCACTGCGCTCACATGCCAACGAAACCAAGCCAGTAACGCCGCAAGCGTCATCCCGCCTAATAAATGTCCCATCACAACAACAGGCAATAATTGCAAGGTAACCGTCCACATGCCGAGCGCTGCCTGAAACAGCAACAAACCAACCAATACAATAGGGTACAGCGGCGACATACGCACGGTTTTGGGACCAAAACTGGCCGCAGCAGCCACCCCTAAAATCAACATGCCCAGAGTGCCGGCCGCATAACGATGCGCCATTTCAGTCCATGCTTTTCTAGATTCAATCGGAAGTTCAGGGAAACTTGCCTGTGCATTAACGCGTGCGGCATCGGTTGCACTCGGCAACACCATTTTTCCGTAACATCCAGGCCAATCAGGGCAACCGAGCCCTGCATCAGTTAGTCGCGTATAAGCCCCCAGCATCACCACAAAAAGGGCTAAAAGCAATACAATACTTACGGTCCAACGAATCGTTCTTAATGACATAACTAAGCCTGCTCCCGTGTATTTAATAATCGTTTCAAATCTTGAAAAACATCTTTAGATGCATTGATTGCTGAATACCCAAGCACTAAATAATGCTTTGGATCCGCTAAGAAAACACGCGTATTGTCTTGTAGTAAGTGCACTGATTCTTGTTCATCTGCTGTAAGAACGCGCGTTCTTACATCTTCTTTTTTAAATGCACTAACAATCTCTTTTGAGCAGCGCGTGCCTTGCTCACCTTGCAATACCCATAAATCAACGTGATATAAACGCCGTCCTAAGGCGAGCCGCACCCGTGCCATATCATCTAACGCATGTAAACACGTGGCATCACAGCCTTTAGGACACCAAACGGTTAAGTGCCATTTATCTTCTGATGTTGATTCACTTAAATAAGGCAGTTGAACAGGTGGCCTAATCAGCTCGCCTCGATTGGTTGGTAAACCGCCTAGCCAGCTGGGGTTAAGATAAAATATAATCGCTAATATACCAGGCGCTAAAAACACCAAAAGCAATACAGATAAAATCTTTTTACGTCGTGTGAGTTTATTCATGTGTCTCTAATTTTCTCCTGCTATTTAATCCAATAAATACGACCAACACCACAGCTGCCAAAGAAAACCACTGAAATGCATACCCCAAATGTCTGACTGCGGGCATCACCACGGTGACCCAATCACGAACATACCCCGCCGCACTGTTTTTATCGAGCCGAATGATAAACGGATAGATAGACTTATGCAAAAATTGACCCATTAAATCAAAATCAAGCGCCTCAACGACAACTTGATTGCCTTGCTTTTGTTCTAAGCCTGAACCAAGCACCCATGTTTTCTTTGCTGGCATATAAAAAGTACCTGACAAATCAAGAATTTTATCAGGGACACGAATATCAGGTAAATCTTGTCGTGTGCGCCCTGCTGGGACCCATCCTCTATCGACCAATACCACGCGGCCTGTTGGCATCAAAACAGGCGAAAGCACATGATATCCAATGTGATGTTCATGGTATTGATTATCTAAAAACAACACCTGTGGTAAAAATTTTCCTGCAAATGTAATGCGTTTAAACGGTTCAACTTCTTTTTCTTCTCCTAACCATAATTGAGGTGCACGCACAGATTCTGCTGCTTCACGCGCCAAAATTAGTTTTTTTTCACTTGAACGATGAACTTGCCATACACCGAGGCTTGAAAACAAAACAATGCCGACCAAAGCCAATAAACACATCGCCCAATGCGGCCACGTGAATCGGTAACGAAAACAAGATATACTGAAGTTCTTTATCATTATGATACTAGCTCAAATTAAGTATCCCGGGAGTATACCAAATGTTTACCAAAATTTTTATCCTGGTTATCATGCTCATTATTCTCATTTCATTATTTAGTGGGTTACTTTTTCTTGTGCGTGATAATGGAAAAACAAAAAACACGGTCAAAGCACTCACTTGGCGTATTGCATTATCTCTAGGGCTATTTATTTTTTTAATCATTGCCTTTTCAGCACACTGGATTAACCCACATGGCGTTTAACAGGAGATTGGTTATGATACATACTATGCGTAATCTGATTGGGTTGATGCTGCTTGGTTTGTCTAGCCTTAATCACGCAGATACGATTGGACGCTATATTAATATTGCTAATAATATTCCAAAAATGGAAATAAAAGCCGATAAACAAGCACATACTTGGGCGCGATCAGCACGTACAATTTTAAGTTTAACCAGCGAATCTATTGCTGAAACACTCATACTGACCAATGCGCGCGCCAATGAAAATGGCACACCACTGTTTTGTCTTCCTGCAGGCATTACACTGAATGCGCTTTTACTCAACGAAGTTATTCAACAAACCTACCGGGACATATCAAGCCAAGAAAGTGATAAAAATAATATGACGGTTTCAGAGGTTGCCTTTATTGGCATCACGCAAAAATACCCTTGTGCTGGCTCAACCGTCAAACCAAGTCGTGTGATTCACCCAGAGCCTATTGCCCCACTGTCACACGTGGACAGAGCGATTTTACCCCCTCCACCTGTTGCCAATGAAGCCAATATTAAGCTTGACTAAATTCTTCAAACGCTTCGAGTGCTTCAGCTGCATACATGAGTGATGGGCCACCCCCCATATAAATTGCCATACTTAATGTTTCTAAAAGCGCTTCGCGGGTAACCCCTAATTTGACGAGCGTTTGTGCATGAAACCCAATGCACCCTTGGCAATGGGTAGACACGGCAAGTGCTATTGCTATCAGCTCTTTCGTTTGTTTATCTAACACGCCGTCTTTTGTTGAGGCTTGTGCTAGTGACGAGAACCCTTTCATTACATCAGGTATTTCACGACGTAACTTCGCCAGCTCAGTATTTAAATTTTGTGTTATTTTTGTAAATCGGTCTTCTGCCATAACGCACTCCTGTTCAACAAAACTTATCATTTAGGGCTCTATTAAACGCCCAAAATACAGACTTATCAATAGATTGCTGATTTAGATTGAGAGGGAACCCGAAGCATTTGCAGTCCAGAACAAACTCTTTTATGCTTTCTCTCTATGATAACCCAAGCAAGGACGTGGCATGCACACCTCAAATTATATCTATCATCATCAACAACAAGCATTACACGGACACCTTGCCTTTGATAACACAAACAATAAGAAACGCCCCGGTGTACTCGTTTTTCATGACTGGAGTGGACTAAATATTTTTGCCTCAAAACAAGCGGAAGCACTCGCAGATATGGGCTATGTTGGATTAGCAGCCGATTTATATGGTGATGGACGCGTCGGTGAAACAACTGATGGAAAAAAAGCGCTCATGACCCCTTTAATGGAAAATCGTCCGCTGCTGCTTGAACGCATTCAATCCGCCTTTAATGCCCTATTGGCCGTACCAGAAGTCGATTCAACGCAAACAGCTGTTATTGGATTTTGTTTTGGTGGGCTGTGTGCACTCGACCTCGCTAGAAGTGGCGCTGCCCTATCTGGAGCCGTCAGCTTTCATGGCTTATTAAACCGAAATGAGTCCATACCCATCACCCCGATTCAATCTAAAATATTAGTACTACATGGCTATGATGATCCAATGGTTCCCCCGGAACAAGTGCACACTTTTTGTGATGAAATGACCAAAGCCAACACCGATTGGCAGCTGCATATGTATGGACAAACCACCCATGCATTTACTAATCCGGATGCGAATGATCACATCCTCGGCACACAATATAACCCACGCGCATCACATCGGGCATTTCAATCGATGCACCATTTTCTTACTGATTTATTTGCAAGCCGCATATGAGTACTTTATTAAAGCTCACCGAACAACTGGCCCTGCAGCTCAAAGCCCAGCAGCTACAACTTGCTGTTGCAGAGTCATGTACAGGCGGCAGCCTTGCTGCGGCACTCACCGCTATCTCAGGTAGCTCACACTGGTTTGATCGCGGATTTATTACATATTCTAATCACGCAAAACAAGAAGTCCTTGGTGTACCGAAACACATGCTAGAACTCGATGGCGCTGTCAGTGAGGCCACTGTGCGTGCTATGGCAGAAGGGGCTATTTATCACAGTGACGCACACATGAGTGTTTCTATTAGTGGTATAGCCGGACCCAATGGCGGCACAGCAACCAAACCCGTTGGTACCGTTTGGATTGCCTGGGCTGGAGGAAATCAACCCACTGAAGCCTCTTGTTTCACCTTAACCGGATCGCGCATTGATATCCGTGAAACCGCCGTACTTAAAGCGATTCAAGGCTTAATCAAGCGTGCTGCTGCCTATGTAGCGCCTGCTCCCGAAACACCTCATTATTTTTTTGCACTTTGGCCTGATGACACAACCAAACAAGCGCTCGCCAGACAAGCAGCAATCATCACGAAACAAACCCCTTGCTCCCCGAGCTTACCCGACAACCTGCATCTAACCCTCGCCTACTTAGGCGCACTGAGCCCGGATACATGCGAAAAAATTAAAGCATTCACTTGCCCTATTGCACCCTTCGAACTCAAACTAACAGACGCCATGCAGTGGTCTCAATCTCAAGTTGCTTATTTTTCACCTCAACCCTCTGAAGCGCTTGAAAAACTCCATACGTGTTTAAATCAACATATATTAAAACACGGTTTAAAACCCGAACGTCGTTTATTTGAGCCACACATCACATTGGCCCGAGATTACACCCATACATTGGCATCCTGCACACTCAACCCCATACATTGGTTCGTGCATGAACTCTATCTTGTTAAATCAATGCCCAATCACAATGCAAATCAAGCTATCTCTAATTATCAAATAATAGAATGTATGCCACTGACTTTAAAAACATGCTGAATACTGACGATAAAAAAACGCTTCTTCGTGACTGACAAAGCACGATATACTGCTAAAAATTTAGGCGTAATAAAGTAAGTTGCGCTTTGCTATTAAAGCGCTAATAAAACGTACACCACTTACCTTGAAAACATGTTAAACTTGCTACCATAATCCAGAGGAGCCGGTCCCTTATGTCTGAACAGTACACAGCTGATGCCATCGAAGTTTTACGTGGGCTTGACCCTGTCAGGCGGCGCCCTGGCATGTACACAGATACAACGCGCCCTAATCATTTGGCACAAGAAATTATCGACAACAGTGTCGATGAAGTACTGGCCGGCTTTGCAAGCACTATTATCGTTACATTACATGAAGACGGCTCGATTGAAGTCGAGGACAACGGTCGCGGCATGCCCGTTGATTTACATGCTGAACTCGGTGTCAGTGGGGCTGAAGTGATCATGACGCGCCTACATGCTGGCGGTAAATTTTCTAGCAAACATTATACCTTTGCCGGTGGCTTGCACGGTGTTGGCGTCTCTGTTGTGAATGCCTTATCAGATCATCTTGAAGTTAATATTAAACGTGACGGCCAGCATTATCGCATTGCTTTTGCCAACGGCCACAAAACAACAGAACTTGGTATTATTGGCTCGGTTAGAAAGCGGGATACCGGTACCACCATTCGCTTTACGCCCAATACTGAGTATTTTGATACGACACGGATCGCAATCAAACCGCTCACCCACTTGCTACGCGCCAAAGCTGTTTTGTGCCCAGGCTTATCGATTACATTAAACAATCACCTAACCTCTGAGCATACCACTTGGTGTTACGAACATGGCCTAAGTGATTACTTATCCCAAACACTCGATACCACAGAGCATCTACCCGAAAAACCATTTAACGGTGATTTTAAATCCAAAGAAACACTCATAGAGTGGTCACTGGTTTGGGCAAGCACGCCTAGCACACCACTGACAGAAAGCTATGTGAATTTAATTCCAACCGTTCAAGGCGGAACCCATGTAAACGGCTTACGCTCCGGACTATTTGATGCGATGTCTGAATTTTGTGAGCTACGTAACTTACTTCCAAGAGGCATTAAACTCACAGCAGATGATTTATGGGAATCATGCCAATACGTTTTATCACTCAAAATGAAAGAAGCACAGTTTGCAGGCCAAACTAAAGAACGCCTGACCTCTCGTGCCATTGCATCGTTAGTCAATAACGTCGTCAAGGATGCTTTTGCACTGTGGTTAAATCAACATCGCAGTGTAGGCGAGCAGATTGCAACCCTTGCCATTGAACGTGCTCAAAAACGCTTACGCCAAGCAAAACAAGTCACCCGAAAACGTTTAACACAAGGGCCTGCTCTACCTGGAAAGCTTTCAGACTGTTTGCAGCAAGATTTAAAACAAGCCGAATTATTCCTCGTAGAGGGCGACTCGGCGGGCGGCTCTGCCAAGCAAGCCCGAAGTAAAGATTTTCAGGCCATTTTGCCACTAAGGGGTAAAATCTTAAACTCTTGGGAAGTTGATTCATCACAAGTGCTCGCTTCACAAGAGATTCATGATATTGCGGTTGCAATCGGTATTGACCCTGGCTCTGATGATTTAAGCGGGCTACGCTACGGTAAGGTGTGTATTTTAGCCGATGCTGATTCTGATGGCGCACACATTGCAACGTTACTCTGTGCACTGTTTCTAAGACATTTTAAACCATTGGTTAAAGCAGGACACGTGTTTGTCGCGATGCCACCGCTTTATCGTATAGATGCTGGCAATATTGTGAACTATGCACTCGATGATGATGAAAAAGAAAATATGATAAACCAACTCGCTAAAAAAGGCCGAACTAAAATTAACGTGCAGCGTTTCAAAGGCCTAGGTGAGATGAATCCTATACAATTGCGTGAAACAACGATGGATCCTAACACACGCAGATTAGTACAACTAACGCTAGAAGAAGAGCAAGAAGCCATGGCTTTAATGGACATGTTGCTCGCTAAAAAGCGAGCATCTGACCGAAAAGCATGGCTCGAAAGCAAAGGGAATTTAGCTGGATCTTAAGCCACCCATAGGAGCAAATTGAACAGGTTCATTGTCGTCTTCCTGTTGTTCTGCCGTTGCAAAAAGCGAGGGGGAAAATGGCGAAGAAAGAGACTGGGGTGAATGTCGTCCAACCTCAGTCACAATAGGATTTTCTTTTATATATTGAACGAATTCACACCCGCTGATGGCTTCTTTACTATTTAACTTCACACGCTCAACACACACCATACGATTGACTGTGAGTGCACACTCATAAAACGCGTCATTAGCCTTTAATTTAGTTGACGCATGTTGGAACGTCAATTCATTTATTTCCACAGCAGCTAAAATAAACGTCTGATCATTAGTCAAAGTAGCCGGTGCATAACGAAGCACGCGAACATCGTCTGCCATTGCACTCAAAAAAGCCTCTACTGGATTTTCACCTTGAATATCAGGAAATTTTCTACACATCTCTCAGAAACGAGTATAGTCATTTGATTTTTAAATGACTTGTTCCCAGTGACCGCACGTAGGGATTCTCTTACGGTTCACTTAAGAATCAAATCACTATATCGCGATCATTTACAACTTTAAGCATAATATTTTTCTACACAATTAAAAAAAGTTTTAAAATAATAGCAAAAACGTCATATATTACTCAAAAAAACGCTTAAACATCCAAGCAATCTAAAAATTAACATCGTATAAGCACGCGATTGTCTATAAGATGCGTAATAAATACTTGAATATCGTTTGAAGCATTGACTTCATCTATCTCAAAGTGAGAGCGCACCATGCTTAAAATTTCATTTGCGATTAAGCGAGAGGTATAGTTAATTAAATTTAAATTGACCTTCGGAGTAACCGCTGACGTGCCTCGTTTTATACGAGGCATCCAGTTTCATGCTAAAAATCTCCTGGATAACGCGAACAAGTCGCGTTACGTAGCTGGGTCATTTTAAACTTAAT
>JAHZKG010000033.1 GCA_022600515.1 Gammaproteobacteria bacterium | reverse complement strand
CATGGTCGTGAGGCGCTCAATTTGGAAACAAAAGTATTTTTCAAAGTCCGCAATTAATGATGAACTTCCAAAAATAGAAGGGGAATACGAGAGCCTCTTGCTTTACCAGCTTGCGCTAGCCGCATAAATGGCTAAAGTCGAAGGGAAAAAAGATGGATTTATTTTTTGGTTTTTGCATATAATTGAATGTATTGAGAAAGTCATAATAATAAGGATATTAAGTGATGATTGAAAGGGGGGATGAATTTTATGAATACTTGCGCCAGCCAGCCAGCCAGCCAGCCTTTAGTCGTTATGCCCCTAGTTTTCACGTCACGCAGGAGCGAGGATGTTTAATCAACCACAAGACACAAACAAACTTAATGCTGACCCTTTAGCTGAAAAAAAAGCAAGGTATACCAACCCTCTAAACTAACGTATCTTGAAGAGGTTGAGCCAGAGAGCGGGGATGAAAATGTACCCGAAGGCCTTGACGGTATGTTAGAGTCTTAGCGTGAAGTCGTTAGATTCCAAGCGACCTACTGCAACGAACACCAGTGATTTCTTCCAAACCTCACTTAATCCGTCGTGCACTGTCTAAAACCAGAATACAAAACAAAGTGCTTCTCATAGCCCTTGCAACGCTTGGTCTACTATCCACGCCAGGTTTCGCTACATCAAAGCCGATAACACCTCAAGATTTATTTCACCCGTTATCTCCCACGGAGCCTTGGCGCAAAGGGAAATTAACCGCTGCAAAAACGGTTAATTTTACTCAGACTGCAAGTGGTGGCACCGACGCCACAACAGTTTCTAAAGTACAGCTTGCTTATTTTACCTCAGCTGATTGTACAGGCGCTAAATCAGGCAATGGTTTTTACAGTACACCTGATGGGACGTCGTATGGCATCAGTGTAGGCAGTGCTTTTGGATTAGTTGCCGCATCCACCTGGAATGTAGGTGTTAACAAATTAGGTATAAGCACGAATGATATGGCCAACATCCAATCCGTTGCCATCACCTTAAAAAGCACGAACAGCGATGTACCTCAATCAAACTTTTCAAGCAATAGTTTTGCTTGTGTTGCGGTGACATGTGCAGCCAATGCATGCACCTCAGCCGCCGGCCCCCAGAGTTTTGAGTTAAAGACAACAGCAGCTGTGGGTGACCCAGCCGATGGCGGGGTGATTGCAGATGTGCTTGGCGGCCTCATTGCGACAGCAGCTGATGATAGCACGAGCATTGAATGGGGTGGTTATGGCACTGAAACCCGCGCACAAAGTGATACGGGTGGAGCTGAGAACACTTCAGCGATTGTAACAGAGCTGGGCTTAGGAAACTATGCGGCGCAACTATGCAATGACCTTCCCATCACCGGTGGCTATACCACCGGTTGGTTTTTACCGGCCAAAGAGCAGCTGAATACCCTGTACACGAATCGTGTGAATATTGGTGGTTTTGCCGAAGGCCTTTACTTTTACTGGAGTTCTACCGAGTTTGCCGACAATCTAGCGAACAACGCCTGGAACCAGAACTTCGACGATGGCGGCCAGAGCGGTGACCTCAAGAGTAACTTCAGCCGTGTTCGGTGTGTTCGGGGTTTTAAACAAAGCTAAGTCATACCCGGCGTGAGTGCTTGATGGTGCTCACGCCGCTTTACACCCACGCTACTTTTAGGAATACGTTATGCAGGATGGGACAAGTCTGGAATCGTTATTCCAAGCTTATTTTGATTGTTGTAAAAACAAACGCAACACCATGAATGCACTGGCCTTTGAGCTCGTCGGCTGAATTGCAAAATCTGTATGAAGCGGCAAGTAAGGTTTGCGAAAAACAGCAAAGTGGCGTTCTACTCACGTTGCTTCGTAATCCGAATAATCGAAAAGAAAAAGGTATGACGCAGGATTGTAAGGTGGTTATCTTATGAGTTTGTGTCGACTGTTCCCCACAAAACCCCCACAATGGGTGTTAAGGGGCTTGGGCAATGAATTGTAACGTATTGATTTTAAAGGCTTAAATTGGTGGGCCCACTAGGACTTGAACCTAGGACCAACGGATTATGAGTCCGCTGCTCTAACCAGCTGAGCTATGGGCCCGAAAGCAAAATGATTATAAGCGTTCTTTGCCTGAAACGCCATGCTTATAACGCTTCAATTTTAGCCTGATGCTGTAATAATTTTTCTCGTTCTCGCTCAGCTTGCTCTAACTTGCCTTGTTCTTTCTCAATAACATCTTCAGGTGCTTTTTCAGTAAACTTTGGATTATTGAGTTTATTGCTGGCTTTCTTGATGTCTTCATCCAGTTTTTTGAGTAATTTTTGAAGGCGTGCAAGTTCATCGTCTTTCTGTATCAGGCCTGCCATAGGTATCAGCAGTTCGAGTTCTTCAACCATTGCAGATGCTGAGACAGGCACCGGTGCATCAATTTTTAGGAGGTGTATTTTTTCAATTTTAGCAAGCTTCAATAAGGTCGTATTATATTTTTTAAGCTTGGCTTGAATATCAGGTGTGATATTTCGAAGGCAAAGAGGAATATATTTAGCCGGACTAATTCCCATTTCACTTCGAATGGTACGAATTGATTGTATAACGGATTGAAGCCAGGCTACTTCTGCTTCAAGAGGCAAGTTAATTTTATCTTCTTCAACCTCTGGAAAATGAGCCAGCATCACCGTTTCGCCGCCTTCGCTGGTGAGCTTATTTAGACGTTGAAAAATAGTTTCAGTGATAAATGGCATCATGGGATGCAGCATTTTCACAATATGCAATAACACGGACACCAAAGTTCTACGTGTGCCGCGTTTCATGGCACTTAAAGCATGTGCCTCATAGAGTACAGGTTTAGAAAGCTCAAGATACCAATCACAGTATTCATGCCACACAAAATCATAGAGTGTGTTCGCTAATAAATCAAAGCGATATTGTGCATAATATTGATGACAACGTGTAATGGTGTGTTGCATCCGTGAAAAAATCCAATGATCAGCCTGGCTATATTGAAATGCCCCATCTTCTAGATCACCATTTTCTTTTTCGGTGTGCATCAGCACGTAGCGTGTTGCATTCCAGAGCTTATTGCAAAAGTTTCGGTAGCCCTCAACACGTGCAATATCAAAGCGAATGGTGCGAGCATTCGTGGCCATTGCGCAATAAGCAAAGCGAAGTGCATCCGTTCCCAAAGCAGGAATTCCGTCAGGAAATTCTTTTTTTGTACTGTCTATAATGCGTTTTTGTGTCGACTGAAGTAGGTGATTAGCCGAACGTTTTTTAACCAAACTTTCGAGATCAATCCCATCAATAATATCCATAGGGTCAAGTACATTACCCTTGGATTTCGACATTTTCTTGCCTTCATGATCCGCAATTAATCCCGTGATAAACACATCACTAAAAGGGACTTTTCCTGTGAATTTTAGGCTCATCATGATCATGCGAGCAACCCAAAAAAATAAAATATCAAAGCCGGTCACTAAAGCGTTTGTTGGGAAAAAAGTCTCAAAATCGGGGGTTTCTTCCGGCCATCCTAAGGTAACAAAAGGCCAGAGTGAAGAAGAAAACCAGGTGTCGAGGACATCTTCATCTTGCTTTAAGGTGACGTCGTCAGCTAGTTTATGTTTGAAGCGTACATCTTTTTCGCTGTATCCCACATAAACATGTCCTTGGGTATCGTACCAAGCAGGAATGCGGTGTCCCCACCAGAGCTGCCGGCTAATACACCAGTCTTCAATGTTTTCCATCCAATGATTATATGTTTTGGTCCAATTCTCAGGCATGAAGCGCACTTTATTTTGTTTGACAACGTCAAGTGCTGGCTTTGCCAATGGCTCCATGTGAACGTACCATTGGTCAGTTAATAACGGTTCGATAATCGCATTAGATTTTTCGCCACGCGGGATTTGAAGTTGATGTGGCTCTATTTTTTCAAGTAACCCTGCGGCATCGAGATCTTCGATGATTTTTTCACGGGCTACAAAGCGATCCATGCCTTGATAGGCAAGGGGCGCATGTCGATTGATGCTTCCTTTTTTTGTCAAAATAGTCAGTTGTGGCAGCTTGTGACGCTTACCTAATTCGTAGTCGTTAAAGTCATGAGCGGGTGTTATTTTCACGCAGCCGCTGCCAAAATCTTGCTCAACATATTCATCTGAAATGATTGGAATGGTACGATCGCAAAGCGGTAAATGAACCTGTTGTCCAATGAGTTTTTGATAGCGTTTGTCGTCAGGATGTACAGCAATTGCAGCATCGCCCAGTAAGGTTTCAGGGCGTGTGGTCGCAATGGTTACAAACTGGTCTGAGTCAACAATCGGATAGCGAATATGCCATAAAGAACCGGATGTTTCTTCTGTAATCACTTCGAGATCGGATATAGCCGTACCCAGTTTAGGATCCCAATTTACTAAGCGATTACCTCGATAAATTAAGCCTTCCTCGTGTAATTGTATAAACGCTTTATTAACCGCTTTTGAAAAGCCTTCATCCATGGTGAAGCGTGTTTTAGGCCAATCAACAGAGCAACCCATACGACGCATTTGCTCAGAGATGGTGTTACCTGATTTTTCTTTCCATTGCCATACACGCTCGAGAAAAGCATCACGTCCTATTTCTTTTCGAGAGCTATTATCATGTTGTAGTTGTTTTTCAACAACCAATTGCGTTGAAATACCCGCATGATCAACACCTGGTTGCCAAAGGGTTTTTTTGCCTGACATGCGTTGATAACGAACCATAGCGTCCATTAATGTATCTTGGAAACCATGCCCCATATGTAATGTACCTGTCACATTCGGTGGCGGTAGCATCATCGAAAAAGGCGCACCTGTGCCATGAGGGGTGAAGTAGTCCTGCTCTTCCCATGTTTGATAACAAGTGTGCTCAATGGCCTGAGGCGTGTAGGTCTTATCCATGGCTAAATCTCAGTGCTCCGAATCAAAATGGCGTATTCTAACATAAGGGCCGCTGTGAATCACTGTCTTTACTCACCTTACGCACCGACCCTTGCCTCATAACTAAAATTCATTTAAATTCACCTCCTGCTTGCAGAGAGGAACAAAGCATGGATATGCTTGATATCTACACTAATTACCTGATTTTCCAAAACAAATATGCAACTGCAACAGGTTTGTCAGATATGGTTGATGGTGAGATTTCACACGATAAAGTAACGCGCTTTCTTCGGCAGGGCGATTTCGACTAAAAGATGTTGTGGAAGCATGTTAAACCAGCCGTTCGAGAGCGAGAAACTCAAAACGGTGTGATTATCCTTGATGATTCAATAGAAGACAAACCGTATACCGATGAAAATGAGGTGAACTGCTGGCATTATTCTCATGCTAAAGGGGATGTGGT
>JAHZKG010000003.1 GCA_022600515.1 Gammaproteobacteria bacterium | reverse complement strand
TGGGAGGACATTTTTCTTGGCGCGTTTAGCGCAAAAATGTCAGACGCAGGACAGTCGAGGCCAAAATACTTGCCGCGTTGACGAGTCTATTTCGGGGACTTGGATGTCCCGGAATCTATCACGAGGTAGCGGCACGCTTGTGTAGATTAAAAAAAATCTTTTTGATGTCTTAAGCAATTAAAGTACTCACGTTCGGTTTGGGCCTTTTTATCGTGCTGTGCCACAAAGGCCTGTATGCCAGGGCTATTGAGCCTAAAAAAAGGATTAATGGCTTTTTCAAGCCCAATGGTTGAAGGCAATGATATTTGTTTAGGATTATTTTCCAGTAAACTTAAATGCATTTGAGCAATTTCGTTTTCTGGTTCAGCCATGAGTGCAAATTTTAGGTTTTGACGTGTGTATTCATGGGCACAATAAACAAGCGTGTTATCTGGAAGCTGTTTTAATGCGTTAAGTGAGTCGAACAGTGTTTCTGTTGTGCCGCTAAAGACGCGTCCACATCCAGCGGAAAACAAGGTGTCTCCACAAAACAGCCAATGCTGGTTGGGTTCAAAATAGCAGATGTGATTGTCTGTGTGTCCAGGGGTATTTAATACATCAAATATATAAGGTGTAGGTTTAATTGATGCTGTGTGGCTTTCAGGCTTATAGATTACGGCGTTTGGGAAGTGCTGTATGAGTTGTTTAACGCCGCCGATATGGTCAGCATGATTATGGGTAATTAAAATGGTTTGTAACTCAAGCTGCTCTTGTTTGGCAAAGGCCAAAACAGGAGCAGCATCGCCGGGATCTATACAAATAAAACTAGATTCTTGTTGAATTATCCAAATATAATTATCTTGAAAGGCATTTAAAGCAAAAGGAGATGTTGCCATTGCGTAATAAGCTCGTTTTTTTTGACTATACTCTTAAGTATAACCGTTAAATTTAAAATAAGTTTAAAAAAATGGAGTCTACTTATGAATAATACACATTATGAGAGAGAGGATAGTAAAGTGACTGAGCATAAGCGTGAAGTAAAGCGTATGCTCGAAGATAAACTCGATAAAAAACGTCTCAAAGAAGAACTTGAAGACTTTGATGGTGAGCTAGACGGTGAATTTAATTGGGATGCATTTGATTTTGATAAGTAGCCATGGCTGCTTTTAATGTATTTTCAAGTAAACAACTAATGGTCATTGGGCCAACGCCGCCCGGTACCGGGGTTATCCAGGCTACTTTATCTTTTACTTGTTCAAAATCAACATCGCCTCGTATACGGCCATTCGGCTCACGATGAATTCCAACATCTATAACAATTTGTTTTTCATGAAACCAATCGTTTGGAATCAAATCTTTGCTGCCGGCCGCAATAATTAGAAGTTCGGCATGCCTGACATGTGTTTCTAAATTTTTTGTGGCGCGGTGACAGAGCGTAACAGTTGCTTTGGCAAGAAGTAATTCAAGTGCCATAGGGCGACCTACAATATTCGATGTACCAATTACAACGGTATGTAATCCATGTGGGTTTATTGTGTAATGCTCAAGTAATTTTATGATGCCATAAGGAGTGCATGGACGAAATGTTGGATTGCCTTGTGCAAGCCGGCCTAAATTATAAGGATGAAATCCATCGACATCTTTAGAGGGCGAAATGCGCTCAATAATTGCTTGTGAGGAAACGTGTTTGGGTAGCGGAAGCTGAACCAAAATACCATCAATCAGTGGATTATTATTAAGGCTTTCAATGCAGGATATGAGCGCTTTTTCATCTGTTTCTGTGGGTAAATTATAAGATATTGTTTTAAATCCTGCAGCCTTGCACGCTTTATGCTTGTGATTGACATAAATGTGAGAAGCAGGGTCGTCGCCGAGTAAAATAACGGCGAGTCCTGGTGGACGATGACCGGAAGCAACGTGTGCTTGAACGGTTATTTTAAGTGCTTTAAGCCGTTTTTCGGCGAGCTGTTTTCCATTTAATAAAGAAGCTGTCATCCTAGTAATACGCCCGATTGAAGTGAATGCGTTTTGACAAATCAAGAGGCCTATTATACATTGCTTTTTTTAAAAACAAATGCTTTAGCGTTTATTGAATGGGTTTAATATGCGAATTGCCTTGATTATTGAATATGATGGAAGTCAGTATCATGGTTGGCAATCGCAACCTGGGCTTCGTACAGTACAAACTGTACTTGAAGAAGCATTGAGCCAGGTGGCAGACCATGAGGTTAAAGTGGTTTACTCGGGTAGAACCGATACAGGCGTGCATGCAACGCATCAGGTGATTCACTTTGACTCGGATAGCAGCCGAAATGTTCGTGCCTGGGTTCATGGTGTGAACGCATGTTTACCTAAAGATGTGTGTGTAAAATGGGGGCAAGAAATAACAGATGATTTTCATGCACGGTATTCTGCTGTGTCTCGGCGCTATCGTTATGTTATTTATAATGCAGCGATTAGACAATCTTTGTTGCAAGGCAATGTAACCTGGCAGTCTAGACGGCTTGATCATGCGCATATGCAAGAAGCCGCCCAGTGTTTATTAGGTGAAAATGATTTCACTTCGTTTCGAGCAGTTCACTGTAACGCAAAAACACCCATTCGGAATGTACATGAGATTCAGGTGTTTCGTCGAGGTGATTTGGTTATTTTAGATATTACAGCCAATGCGTTTTTACATCACATGGTGCGGAATATTGCAGGGGTTTTGATGGCAGTAGGACAAGGGCGTCAAAATGTGCCTTGGGTTAAAACTGTATTGGATGCAAAAGACAGAAAATTGGGGGCTGAAACAGCAGCACCTTATGGGCTTTATTTGGTTGATGTTACTTATCCAGAGCAATTTAAATTAGCATCTCTGGCAGTAGGACCTTGGTTTTTAGGGCAGTTGAAGACCTAAATTAGTTGGAGAAAATATGAGTAATATGCGGGATGTGTCTTCTAATAAGGCTGATAATCATGCTGATACAAAACCAACCCATTTTATTTATCAAAAAATACAAGAAGACTTAGATTCAGGCAAGCATCAAAATATTATTACACGCTTCCCCCCTGAGCCTAATGGGTATTTGCATATTGGGCATGCCAAAGCGGTTTGTGTGAATTTTGGATTGGCCAAATTATTTAATGGTCGCTGTTATTTGCGTTTTGATGATACGAATCCTATGCGTGAAGAAGCAGTCTTTGCACGTGCTATTGAAGAAGATGTGCGTTGGCTGGGGTTTGAGTGGTGCGCAACAACGCATGCGTCAGATTATTACCAAGCGTTTTATGATTTTGCTTGTGATTTAATTAAGCAAGGCTTGGCCTATGTTGATAGCTTAACTGCGGATGAAATGCGTTTGTATCGTGGCACACTAAAAGAGGGTGGGAAAGATAGCCCGTATAGAACACGATCGCCTGAAGAAAATCTTGATTTATTTCAGCGCATGAAAGCGGGTGAGTTTAAAGAAGGTGAGCATATTTTACGTGCAAAAATAGACATGCAAGCGGGTAATTTAAACTTGCGGGATCCTGCTATTTATCGTATACGTCATGTATCACATCCACGTACGGGAGATACCTGGTGTATTTATCCGATGTATGATTTTGCACATCCTTTATCTGATGCGTTAGAGCATATTACACATTCGTTGTGTACGCTTGAATTCCAAGATCACCGGCCGTTGTATGATTGGTTTATTGAGCATTTGTCTGTGCCTGCGCGCCCGGTACAGAGTGAATTTGCACGTCTTAATATATCGCATACAATCACGAGCAAACGAAAATTACGTCAATTGGTTGAAGAGCAGATTGTAACCGGCTGGGATGATCCTAGAATGCCAACGTTATGTGGCATGCGAAAACGAGGTTATCCTGCGGCAGCAGTGAGACAGTTTTGTGACATGACAGGGGTTTCAAAAAGTGATTCAGTGATGGATATGGGGCTTTTAGAAGGCGCTGTACGCGATGTGCTGAATCAAACAGCAAAACGCGCGCTATGTGTTTTAGATCCGATTAAAGTCGTGATTGAGAATTATCCCGAAGCACAAGTTGAAATGCTGCAAACAGACACACGTGCTTTGCCTTTCTCACGTGAGATTTATATTGAGCGTAGTGATTTTATGTTGGAGCCCGTCAAAGGTTATTTTCGGCTAGCACCAGACAAAGAAGTGCGTTTGCGGCAGGCTTATGTGATTCGTTGTACGGATGTGATTTATGATAATGCAGGGGATATTCTAGAATTGCGTTGTACTTATGATAAAGATACCTTGGGTAAAAAACCCGAAGGTCGAAAAGTAAAAGGGGTGATTCATTGGGTTTCAGTGAGTACTGCGCATCCGATTACAATTTATCAATATGATCGCTTGTTTCATGATGAAAACCCAGCACGCGAAGAAGACTTTATGCAATTTATTAATCATAACTCACTGACAACGATTAAGACAGCATATGCCGAGCCGATGCTGAGATCGCAGTCAGTGGGGGACGTGTTTCAATTTGAGCGTTTAGGATATTATTGTGTGAATGCACTAGATAACGCAGGGAAGAGCACTGTATTTCATCGCGTGGTTCATCTAAAAGATACTTGGGGTAAACTCAATGCTAACACTTGATTTATATAATTCATTGACGCGTAAAAAAGAGCGTTTTAAGCCGATAACACCGGGTAAAATCAAATTATATGTGTGTGGCATTACAGTGTATGACGCATGTCACTTGGGTCATGCGCGTGCCATGGTGTCGTTTGATGTGATGGTACGTTTTATGCGTACGGCAGGCTATGACGTGACGTTTGTACGTAATATTACAGATATTGATGATAAAATAATCAATCGCGCACTGGAGCGCGACGTATCGATTGATGAGTTAACCACACAATATATTGCTTCTATGCACCAAGATGCACAAGCGCTTGGGTGCTTAAGTCCAACCCATGAACCCCGTGCAACACAATATATTCAATCTATTATTCAGCTGATTGAGCGTTTGATTAAAAATAATCATGCGTATGTGAGTGAATCAGGGGATGTGTGTTATGACGTTTCAGCTTTTTCTGAGTATGGAAAACTCTCCAATCAAGATATAGACAGCCTTAAATCCGGTGTGCGTATTGATGTGCAAGAAGGCAAGCGCTCAGCACTTGATTTTGTGTTGTGGAAGTCTGCGAAGCCTGGTGAGCCTAGTTGGCCTTCTCCGTTTGGTGCAGGACGCCCTGGTTGGCATATTGAATGCTCTGCAATGGCTATGGATACGTTAGGTGAGCAATTTGATATACATGGTGGTGGATTAGATTTACAGTTTCCACATCATGAAAATGAAATTGCCCAAAGTGAAGGGGCAACGGGGAAGCAATTTGCTAATTATTGGCTACATGTTGGCATGCTGCAGGTTAATCAAGAAAAAATGTCTAAGTCATTAGGTAATTTTTTTACGATCAAAGAAATGCTTGATAAATACTCACCAGAAGTGCTGCGCTATTTTTTACTTAGCAGTCATTATCGGAGTTTTTTAAATTACTCAGAAGATAATCTTATGCTGGCATCCAAAGCATTAACGCGTTTATATCAAACCTTAAGAAGTGTTGCTGCTGATGATCATAGTGAAGCGAGTGCGGTAATAGATGCAAGCTGGGTAAAGCGCTTTGAAGCCACCATGCAAGATGATTTTAATACGCCTGAAGCCTTGTCTGTTTTATTTCAGCTGAGCCATGAGGTGAACAAAACAGCGTCTCAATCACTTGCTGCAACGCTTAAACATATCGCTGGTATTTTAGGGTTATTACAAGCATCTCCCGAAGCATTTTTGAAAGCAGGTGTTAAAACCCTAATGCCAGATGCAATTGAAGCACTAATTAATGCACGAAATGAAGCACGAAATGCACGTGATTTTGAAAAAGCAGACACCATTCGGAAAAGTCTTTTAGCAGATGGTATTGAACTTGAAGATAGTGTAGAAGGAACCATCTGGAGGCAGGCTTGACAGCGCGCGCAGAAAGGTACTAAAATCGCCCCCTGTTGGCTATGTAGCTCAGCCGGTTAGAGCGCGGCACTCATAATGCTGAGGTCGGTGGTTCGAGTCCACCCATAGCCACCATCCCTTCTAAAGTAATTTTTGTGAATCTTCACAGCCCTATTTTAATGATTTATCAGGACCGTGTCCTGAGACCATCTGCATAGGCCCTTAATTCAGCCTTAATTGACCCTTAATTGACCATGCACTATGATGTTAAACAGGGATTTTGGATTTGAAATTTTTAGATTGATGATGGGGGAATGCTTCGAATGAGTACACTAATTATTATCAGTGTGATAGCCGCTGTTTTGTTTGCGTGGGTGATCTTTACGTATAACCGTTTAATCGGGTTGATTGAGGCTGTTGTTAACAATCATCGCCAAATCGATATCCAGTTGGATAGGCGATTTAAAGTGCTTGAAAACTTGATAGCAGTCGTTAAAAAAGCCATGGACTATGAGCAAACGACCTTAAAAGACGTTGTCGCGCTACGAAATAAAGCGCAAACCGCCAAAGCAAGCGGTGATGAGGCAGCACGTATTGCAGCAGAAAATGGTATTTCTAAAATAGCCAGTGGTATTGATGTTGTCTTTGAGCAGTATCCAGAGTTAAAAGCTAATCAAAATGCCCTGCAACTGCAAGAAGAAATTGTGAATACTGAAAATAAATTAACTTTTTCAAAGCAGGCTTTTAATGACAGTATCGAGACATTTAATGCAACGAAAAAATCTTTTTTTGAGGCGATGGTCGTCAGCTTTTTCGCGTCAAAACTAGATAAGCATTTTGAGTATTGGCAGCTAGAAGCAGATGACGCGAAAGCAAAAGAAGATTACGCCGCTAAGTTTTAAGGTCTGAATCGCATGCGTTTGAATAATTATGATGCCAAAAGTATGGACTGGCGGCGACAGCTTAGAGAAAACGAGCGTAGAACGAAACTTGTTGTTGCCATTTTTATTGGAATTTTTCTTTTGGTGGGTTTATTGTTCGATACTTTTTTGGGTGCGGGGCGTTACAATGCGCCTGCTGGAGCGGTTTTTCAAGCGTTACTTACCTTTAGAATTTTCCCAATAGCGACCTGTATTATGATCGTGATTGCAGGGGTAAGTTTACTGGTTACTTATTGTCTCTATGACAAAATTATGTTGCTCGGGACGAACAGTCATGAAGTTAGCCCTGACAGTGAAAAAACGCATGAAGAAAAGCAGCTGTATCATGTCGTTGAAGAAATGAAGGTTGCGGCTGGTATGAAGTTCATGCCGAAGGTGTACTTGATTGAAGCCCAATATATGAATGCGTTTGCGTCAGGTTATTCTGAAAAATCGGCTATGGTCGCGATTACGAGTGGGTTAATTCAAAAACTTAATCGTGCAGAACTTCAAGCAGTGATGGCGCATGAATTAACGCATATCCGCCATCGGGATATCAAGCTGACCTTAACGGTTGCGGTCTTGAGTAATATTTTATTAATCGCCATTGATTGGTTATTTTATAGCATGTTATTTAGAGGTGATTCTGATCGAAATGCTCAAAGGCGAAGTTCTAACAATAAATTATTTATTGTTGTTATGATTTTACGGTTTATTCTGCCTCTGATGACTGCGATGTTGACTTTGTTTTTAAGTCGAACGCGTGAATATATGGCAGACAGTGGTGCCGTTCAGTTAATGCGGGACAATGAACCTTTGGCGAGTGCGTTGCTTAAAATAAGTGAAGACCACACGGCGCATCAGAGCGAGTATGCTGAAGCATATGGCCACACCGCTCATGAGTCAGTTCGACGTGCTTCTTATATTTTTGACCCGGCAAAATTTAGCGGTGGTAAGGCTTTTTCAGATATGTTTACCACGCATCCAAGCCTCGAGAAACGACTGGCTGCACTTGGTTTTAAAGCGAAATAGAATGTACAGTCGTGAGTTAATGCATCGTTTTTATGCTGAGCCCGATGCAGAAGCATATTCCACAATATACACTCCCGACTTTTATTAAATGACATTAATGTACTAAAATAAACTAAACGGTTTGTTTTTTACTGGTTCGATGCGATGGTATTAACTGCAAAAGATATTCAGAGTGGTCGTATTTATTTAGAAGAAAAAGGAACCCTATCAAATCGGATTGATTTTGCATGGGATTTTTATAGTAATACAAAGTATAAAACAGCGGATAGAAAAGAAGCCTTATCTGAGCATTATGGTAAAAGCAAATTGAGCGGCCGCTTAGCAGGGAAAGTGACTGGTTTCAAACAACAGCTGGATAAGTTAAAGTCAGAAATTGAGAAGCCAACCGAAATAGCTGATAAATCATCAAACAATAACAGAGATCACAGAATGAAAGGAATATCATAGTTTTAATACGTTTTTTCTAAATCTTCTAAATCTAATTGACTGCTCATAGGGCATTTCTTCTTTTTCACTTGACAATGATTAAAACACTATATGATTCGTGTAAAATTTGGTATAATAGAGTGACTTCCTCAGTTGTTTGGATATTTAATGCGCACAAAGAGTTTTATTTTCTGTATTTTAAGCGCTTTTTTATGCCTTGGGGCAGTTGGAAAGAGTGATGTGCAGCATAAGCCCACCTCAATGGGTGAGCATGAAAAAAAACCTGTACCCGGTAACTGGGACAATACGGCACATGAGCATGCCTTGCCGCCGAATGCAAAGTTATGGAATTTGCGTGATGTGGATATTAGAGCCGTTATTTCAGAAGTGTCTCGTGTAACAAATAAAAACTTTTTAGTTGATTCGAAAGTTCAGGGAAAAATTTCAATTTTTTCAAGTACGCCCTTATCAGATAAAGCACTGTATTCCGTTTTTTTATCAGCCTTGCAAGTGTCAGGATATGCCGCTGTGCCAAGCGGAGATATTATTAAAATCCTACCTAATCTAGAAGCGCGAACGCAGTCATCTAATGGATTAAATGCCCCTGATAATATACATAACCCGAAAGCAGGGGATGATTTAGTTGTACAAGTGATTCCTGTTGAGCATGTATCAGCAGAGCAATTGGTGCCTGTTTTGAGGCCTTTGATGCCCCAGTGGAGTATTATTTCATCTTATGCGGCAACCAACATGCTGATTTTATCAGGGCGCGTGAATAATATTAAGCAAATGACGGAAATCATTCGTCAAGTCGATGTATCGTCAGGTAATGCGATTGATGTTGTACCGCTTCAAAATTCATTGGCAATGGATGTTGTAAATACGTTAAGAGATTTAATGGCAGCACAGCCTAGCATGGGCGCGGGACCACAATTAACACTGGCAGCAGATGATAGAAGTAACGCGGTTTTAATCAGTGGCAGTAAAACAGATAGGCTTCGTTTGCGTCTTTTGATTTTACAGATGGATGGTAAAAGCCATCATGCACCGGATAGTAATACCCAAGTAATTTACTTGCATTATATGCGAGCAGAAGATGTTGTACCTATTTTAGCGGGTATTGCGCAAGCAAATTTCAGCGGAACAGTGGGAACAACCATCGGTACCGTGACTCGGCCGCCATTAGATAGCACCAATCCTGAAGCGGGTATTGTGAATGTCCAAGCGGCAGCGTCAGGAGATACGTTGGGTTTAAATGCAAATGCATCAACCAATGTTGGTTCAACTCAAACCGAGGCGGGCACCAAGCCCATGGTACAAATTATTGCAGAGCCAAATACTAATTCTGTGATTATTAATGGACCAAGAACACTTATTACAACATTAAAATCAGTGATTAGTCAGCTAGATATTAAGCCCGCTCAACTTTTGATTGAAGCAATGGTTGCTGAAATCAATGAAAATGATTTTAAAAGCTTAGGTGTGGAATGGGGCAGTATTAATCAAGACACGCATAATGCAGATAGTTTTAGAGCAGGTTTTGCCGTACTGAACTCACAGACTGCTATCAGTGATTTTCAAGCACAAGTGTATGCTTTAGCGAGGCAACGTAAAGCGAATATTTTATCAACGCCTTCGGTCGTGGTGCTAGATAATAGACAGGCTAAAATTTTAGTAGGAAAGCAGGTGTCAGTTGCGACCTCTTCTTATCCTAATAATGCCGGAGGAACGACCACAGCGAGTCCATTTACAACGTTTGACCGAATGAATGTTGCGTTGCATTTATATGTAAGGCCACAAATTACGCGTGGGCAAGGCATTCAAATGCAAATTGATGAAGGCCTTGATACCCTCGATCCACTCGCAAGCAGCGGCGACGCAAATACTATTCCGACGTTTAATATCAGTGCCATTGTTACCTCTGTGCATGTTGAGAGTGGCAGTGTTGTTATTTTAGGGGGATTAAACCAAGACAGCTTAGCCAATGATAATGTGGGTTTACCTATTTTGGGTGATATCCCAGGTATTGGTCGTTTATTTAAGCATAATATTACCAATCGTGAGAAAAAGATTTTAATGGTATTTATTCGTCCCGTTATTCTCCGAACAGAAGCAAGCACGGTTAATCTTTCAGGCGGAAAATATAACGATACACGCCTTGAACAATTGGCGATATCTCGTGCTCAAGAAAGCTTTAATCAAGCAAATCGTGATACGATATTAAAGCCTTTAAAAACAGAAAAATTACCGAAGCCTTTTAATTACTCAAAGCAGTCTAAATAATATCAACCTGAAAATATAAACAATGACAATTCGAGAGAAAATGCCCCGCTTACCTTATGTTTTTGCAAAAAAACATGGCGTTGCAGTCACAGGATTTGATGCGGCAGGTTTGGCCGAAGTGGTTCACTTGCCAGATGTGCCATTGTCTGTTTTTTTAGAGGTACGGCGTTTTACAGAAACAGAGTTGCTTATGCAAGAAGTAACGCCTGTTCTTTTTCAAAAGCATTTAACACAAGTGTATGAATCACAGTCTTCTATTTTAGATGCAACCGTTGGCATGGAAGAAGGTTGGGACTTAATGCAATTAGCAGAACAAGTACCAACAGGCGAAGATTTGCTTGATAATCGTGATGAGGCGCCTATTATCCGGCTTTTAAATGCTTTATTTACTCAGGCTATTAAACAAAAAGCATCAGATATTCATATTGAAACGTATGAGCATCGCGTGGTGGTTCGCAATCGTGTGGATGGTGTCTTACAAGAAATTCTTGAGATTCAACGGGGTATTGCGCCTTTGGTTATTTCACGCGTTAAAGTGATGGCCAAATTAGATATTGCTGAAAAGCGTGTCCCACAAGATGGCCGAATTGCACTTAAAATTGGAGGGCACCGTATTGATGTGCGTGTTTCAACTTTGCCTTCTAATCATGGTGAACGAATAGTACTTCGTATTTTAGATAAACAATCAGCGCAGCTTGATTTAGGATTATTAGGCATGCCAGCGGAGACGTTACACAATATTCGTCAAATGATAGCAGTACCCCATGGGATTGTTTTAGTCACAGGTCCAACAGGCTCTGGTAAAACAACCTCGTTGTATGCCATGTTAACCGAGTTAAATCAAATCAGTCGTAATATTCTAACCATTGAAGATCCGATTGAATATGACTTGCCTGGCATTGGTCAAACACAAGTTAATCCAAAAGTTGAAATGACGTTTTCACGGGGGCTTCGGGCCATTTTGCGACAAGATCCAGATGTGGTGATGATTGGTGAGATTCGTGATTTAGAAACAGCCGAAATTGCTGTTCAGTCCAGTTTAACAGGGCATTTAGTGCTTTCAACGTTACATACCAACAGTGCACTAGGCGCTCTGAACCGCCTGCATGACATGGGCGTAGAATCATTTTTACTTTCTTCTAGTCTGATTGGGCTTGTTGCCCAGCGCTTGGTTCGTACCTTGTGCTCTGAGTGTAAGGTAGGGCATTTCGTTCGAGATGATGAGCGTGAATTGATGGGGTTAAACGTAAATAAAACTAACACTTCTATTTTTGAGCCAGCAGGATGTGAGGTGTGTAATCATATTGGGTATCGTGGGCGTACAGGTATTTACGAAGTGATTTCAATAGATGAAACTTTGCGGGGCTTTATCCACCGCAATGAAAGCATTCAAACCATCGAAGCCTATTTACGTCCGAGCACTCCGAGTATTCGTGCCGATGGATTTAAACGTGTTTTGGCTGGTGATACCTCATTGGCTGAGATATTACGGGTGACGAGTCAGTAAATTATAGAATAAATAATAAAGGGATTTTCATGGTAGCAGACAATAGAGAAGTTAATTGTGTCTTTCCGGTGAGTTGGGGTAAATTGGAAAATTTTTCTTGAATTTTTAATAACAGGGATCATGCTTCGCGTCATTATTGTAGATTATTATGGATTTATCAGTATGGCTCGAAAAAACACACCTGAAATGATTGATATCTCTATGCAACAGCTTTCAGATATCAATGCTCGAATAAGCTCAAGCTCACTTTTGGAAGAAGATAAACGCGTCATCGTGTTGGTTTTAAGTGCCTATGCGTGGTTCCAAACCCAATTACAACGACATAAATTATCCATTAAATGCCTAAAAAATATGTTTTGGGTTTACGAGTGAGAAACGCAAGCGGCGTAATCAACAAGACGTTACTGGTACAAATCTTGATTTAAATACAATCGGTGGTAATCCATCATTGTCAGATGATGCGAGTACTGAGGTTACCAAAAAAAAGCACCTCAATGGGACTCAACAAAAAATCATGGACGATTAGGTGCCGCTGATTATACAGGTTGTCCTGAGGTCGTATTCACCGATCCCATGCTTCAAGCTGGTTCAGCTTGCCCTGATTGTGCATCATGTCAAACCAAAGCCACGTTACAATGGGATAATCCCCAGGTTGTAGTAAGGTTAGTTGACAATCCTTTAATCACAGGTACGCGTTATGTAGCACGAGGTACGCGATGTAATGTATGCAGTGCGCGCTTTAAAACACCCATTCCTTCGTCGATTAAAAATACTCCAAAATATGACGCTTCTGTTACCTCGACTTTAGCCATTTATGCGGCTAGCGCAAGCTGGTAAAGCAAGAGGTTCTCGTATTCGCCTTCTATTTTTGGAAGTTCATCATTAATGGCGGACTTTGAAAAATACTTTTGTTTCCAAATTGAACGCCTCACGACAACAATGATATCTGAGAAAGTGAGCTCCCCATTTTTGTCATACCATGAGGTTATTTCCTGTACCATCAGTTTTTTTGTTTCATTCATTTTAAGGGCAATCAAGGTGAGTACGGAATATAGGCCCATCAGTAAAGGCGTGCTTCTTTGAATCGCTTTATCGGACCATTGACGTTGCGTTTCAATACCCAGATGTGCACGTGTTTCTTCAAAGGTGACCTCGATATTCCATCTGAGCACGAAGTAATTGATAATCTGCGTTGGCGTTAGCTCAACGTCAGTGCTAAAAAAGGTTTCCGCTACACTTTTTCCATCGGGTGTTTTGACAAGTACAATGCGCATAGGAGGAGGGACTTTACCCGCTTGATACCAAAGACAAACGAAGGTTAAATATTCAATG
>JAHZKG010000032.1 GCA_022600515.1 Gammaproteobacteria bacterium | reverse complement strand
TTTAATAAATGAGATAAATGCTTCATGAATGAAATTTTCTCAATTGAAGATTTATTACCCATCATACCAACGGCTTCAGAACCAACGACATTGCCAATAAACGCAATCAATAACGACGGCGCATCCAGATAAGCAAATAAACTAGATATCGCAAGCACAGCATCCCCAGCCCCCACTCTATCGACCACATGACTCGTAAATGCAGGTGCATGTACCTGTGCTTCTCCCTGCTGACAAACGTAAGCCCCATACTTGCCTGAAGTCACCATGACACTTTCATAAGGATGGTCCGTCATCAGTCGAGAGAGCTGCTCGATACTCGTTAAATGTTTTTGCCGATAATTTAATTGAAGCTCTCGATTTGCAATGGAAACAAAATCAGCCCGCGGATACTTTGAAATGCAATTAAACCCCATATTCCCCGCATTAGATTGCGCATTAACCGCAAGAAATTTTGCTTTATCACTCAATAACTGAATTGATGCATCGGTTAATAACCCGTGCCCATAATCAATCGCTATCACAATATCATGCTCTTCTGTTAAAGCATCAATATGCGCTTGAAATAACTGCTCTTCTTCTCCTTCTAAAAAATCATCATTTATTTCATAGACTTCAAATAATTTTTGGCGTAAATATTTATCTAAGTAACGATGCTTAACAATCGTTGGAGACGCGGTCTTATACACCGGAACCATTTCAATATTGTCTTTCAAACCACTATCAATGAATGCCTTATATTTATCTGTATCGCCTAGATACGTTAAACAAGTCACCTTTTCACAAAAATCACTCAGGTGGTTTGCAAGTGCTAAACAGCCACCAAGATACTCTTCTGTATCTAGTTTTTTAGCCACCAACGTTGGCTCTTTTCCGGCTTTTCCTATCACATCAGTAAAATGATAAGCATCAATAATAACCTCTCCAACCACCAAAACTTTTAAGTCTTTTGCACGATCCAAATAATCAAAAATTGTTTTTGCCGTATATTGCTTTTTAAATTGACTTAAAAAGTATTGTGTTTCTTCAGAGTAAGGCGAAAAAAAACGATTAATTAGCGTTGAAGAGCTAAAGGTAATGTCTGACGTAAAGACCAACTGCCCGCCAGCTGATTCGACGGCTGACTTCTCAAGCACAATCTGCCCTGTCACATCGTTTTGATGCTTTGCATATTCATCCCCTTTCACATAAAAATCAGGGCGAATTCGCTCAATCACTTCAATTGCGGTTGGCCACGCATTAATAATCACATAATCAACACAGTCTAATGAGGCGATTGCTTCTGCTCGTAACTGCTCGGTAAAAGCAGGTCTTCCTGTGCCTTTATTAACATAAATATCTGGCGTTAAACTTACTATTAATAAATCACCATACTCACGCGCACAATTAAAATGCCTAATATGACCAATATGCAATAAATCAAACACACCATGGCAATGTACGACCTTTTTTCCAATGCGGCGCTGAGGTAAACATGCATCAAGTGCATCAAATGAATCAAAAATTTTCGCCTGCCGACTTCCTTGCTCAACCACTACATCATCCATTGTCATTATTATTCCTTTTAAACCACTCAAAAACCTGCTGTTAATTCAATTAAACTACCCGCATATGTTAGTGTTGAGCTACAAGCAATATCTGCCACAGCTGTTGCAATTTCATCCGGCGTATTAAATCGCCCCAATGGCCTACTCTTAATCGCCTGCTGATAGTGCTCTGGATTCGTCTTTTTCTTCTCAGCCCAAACGCTATCTTCATGCTCAAAAATACCGGGCAACACCGCACACATCATGATGTGATGCTTTACATAATAACGTGCTGTACTTTTCACATAAGCATTCATTGCCGCTTTTGCTGCCGCATAGGCTGGTGCAGATTGTCCGGTCAAACTCGCATCCGACCCAATATGAATAATCCGACCCGAGGCACGATTCACCATTTTCGGAAGAAAATGTGCATTAATTTGCGTTGCAACGCCTAAATTAAGCTTAATCGATGCCATTAAAGCAGCTTCTGTTAACGGCTGTGTATCACCCAGTACTTTTCCGCCCAGATTATGAACAACAATATCTGGGATAATCTGCTTTGAATCCATCGTTTGCAACAGCTCAGCTAAAAAAGCCTCATTCGTTAAATCGCCTGCAAAATATTGATGCTGCTCAGAATGCAGCAGATGCTTTTGGCATGCCTCAAGCTTTATCTCAGAGCGTCCCGTCAACAACACGTTCATCTGTTTTTTATCAAAACATACAGCCAAAGCGCGGCCAAGCCCCTGACTCGCACCTGTAATCAAAACATTCACTGGATGCATTCCTCAAGATTACAATCAATTAATGCACGCACAATGTTTCTATTTTTTAAGTCTTCCACCGCAAGATTAATTTCATCTAAACGATATGACTTACTGACCAACGCTTCAAGCGGTAATGTCCCGTCGGCATATAACGCAGAAAATGTCTTAATATCTTGATCGGGTTTCACTTCTCCACCCCAGGTGCCTCTGATATTTTTCCCGCAGATTAAATCAAACGGGTCAAGCGAAATTTTATCACCATGCGGTGGATGCGATGCAAAAATACAAAGCCCGCCTTGCTTGCGAACCAAAGCGTATGCCTTTTCAATGGTTTCCGCTCTGCCAGCTGATTCAAAGCAATAATCAACCCCGGCCCCATCCGTTAATTGATAGACTTCATCCGCAAAATTCGAATCACGCGCATTCAGCACATGGGTCGCGCCAAAGGTTCTTGCAAGCTCTAATTTATCGGGGTTCACATCAATCGCAATCACGCGTTCAAAATCATACAACCTTGCTGCAAGCAAGGCACTCATTCCGATGCCACCCAAGCCAAAGAAAGCAATCGTTCCTTTTGCTTTTTCAGGTAAATTATTAACAACCATGCCAAAACCCGTTGGCAAAGCACATCCATACAAAACGGCTAAATGAGCTGGTGTTTCAGGCGGTTTAGGCAAGAGTCGATTTTCAGACACAATCGCATATTCACTAAATGCCGTTACCGCGCCTGAATTAATCACTAATCCATCGGTCGTTTGATATTGGCATCCGCCGGCATCCAGGCCTTCACCTTTTATCCAGCTTAAAACCACTTCATCGCCTTCAGCAACTTTAGATACGCCATCTCCCAGTGAAATCACCTGCCCGATACCCTCATGACCTAGCATATGAGGCAGGTATTTATCTTCACCTCGCGCGCCTCCAATTTCCATCAATTGGCTATGACATAACCCCGCATAACCCAGCTTAACCAATACCTGGCCTTTGCCTGGTGTGGGCATCACAATATTATTTATCATTTCTAACGGCGCATTGGTGTTAACCAGCACAGCTGCCGAAAACGTCTTTTTCTGTTCCATTTAAAAAGGCCCCTTAAACCAGTCGCCTGGCACGTCATGTGGATGGTTTGCTTCACTCGCTAGCGGAATTAAATCACTTAAATCAACCGCTAATAATTTTGAAACCTCTCTAATAATTTGAGCGGCATCCGGATGATAATCTTTGGTTAAGCCAAAACTAGTCGGCTCGGGATTATCTGGGTTGGTAATTCGAATAGGTGCTGCTGTTAAATCATGAAACGCATTGATTGTGACTTTGGCTATAATTTCGCTTGCTACCGAGCACGTGGGCATGCTGCAATCCAGTGCAATTAATTTTCCTGTTTTCTTAACGGAATTTAGCACCGTATCCCAGTCAATAGGCCTTATGGTTCTTAAATCAACCACCTCACATGAAATGCCCACTGTTTCTAACAAAGCCGCTGCTTTAAGCGCTTCAACCGTCATGTATGACATACCAACCAACGTTACATCTCGACCCGACCGAGCCACCTTTGCGGCTCCTAGGGGAATTTGATAATCACCTTCAGGCACATCACTCACGCTATTATGTAGCCAGCGATGTTCCAAAAAAACCACTGGGTTATCATCACGAATACTACTTAATAGCAATCCTTTTGCATCTGCTGCTGTCGCAGGCGCAACCACTTTTAGCCCCGGAATATGTGCAAACCAAGACTGTAAATTTTGGGAGTGCGTTGGCCCTTGTCCCCAGCCACGCCCCATCACCAAGCGAATGACAAGCGGCACTGACATTTGCCCACCAAACATATAATGCCATTTGGCCGCCGAATTAACGAGTTGGTCCATTGCCAGTAAAAAAAAGTCTAAACGCTGATGCATCATTACCGGACGCCAACCTGCAATGGCGACACCAACCCCAATACCCGTCATAGCATTTTCTGAAGTGGGTGTATCAAAAACACGTTGTGCTCCAAAGCGTTCTTGTAAGTTATTTGTTGTGCCGAAAATTCGTTTTGGATCGTCAGCACCTAACCCGTAACACAATACTTTGGGATCCATTGCCATCGATTGGTGCATGGCTTCATTAATCGCGTTGGCAAATGTTAAACTTCGCACAATGCATTCTCCTTGATGTGAGAAACAGCATATTCACCTGTATATGCCTCGGCTTTATTCGGAAAAGGCGCTGCTTCTGCACGTGTAAAAGCCAAGCTTATTTCAGATGAAATCTCACTTTCCATCGCTTGAAATATTTTTTCATCGGTTGAAAACTGCGTCAACAACGTTTGTTTATGATGCGCTATGGGGTCGTTTTTAAACCATGCTTCATATTCTTCCTGGCTACGATACCCTATGTCATTATCAAAATTGGGGCCGCAATGCTCACGCCAACGATAGGTTGAAAGCTCAACAAACCCAGGTCCACCCCCATCACGCACGTTAGCCGCCGCAGCCTTAAGCGTTTCAAACGATGCAACCACATCATATCCATCTGCACTCATTGTTTCAGCCCCTATCGCGCGAGCCAGCTCATGCAGCTTTCGACCAGCCGGCTGTCTTTTTTCAATGGGGGTATAGACCGAATACAAATTATTTTCACAAATAAATAAAACCGGCAATTTCCGAACCACTGCAAAATTCAATGATTCATAAAAAACACCCTCTTCGATGGCGCCATCTCCGACAAAAACACAACTAATTTTATCTTCATTGCCGAGCTGTATCGAAAGCCCAAAGCCAACACCAATAGGAATGGTATTGCCAACAATGGCTGTACTTCCCATAAACCCTACGGATTGATCAACCAGGTGCATTGAGCCACCTCGCCCACGAGAACATCCTGTTACCTTCCCGTAGAGCTCCGCGATCATTGGATCTAGCGCGCCCCCTTTTGCTAAATAATGCGCATGCGACCGATGCGTGCTCACCGCATAATCCGACTGTTTCAGTGCCAGCCCTGCTGCTGCTGCAACGGCTTCCTGACCAATCGACAAGTGAACGGGTGTCCGCATTTTTTGATCTGGATAAGCTGCAGCAATTGCTTCTTCCACCATACGTATCCGCAACATCTGACGATATAATTTGAGTTGCGTTGCTTGATTAACGCTCATGGGATAAACCAATAATAATCGCCGGTGTAACCCACTTCTTCAAAAAACTGCTTCCACTCATCAACATGCATAACGGTTTTAGCTGTTAAATTCCACGCTTCCATACGCTCTTGCTCTGCGTCATTGTGATACGCATCAACGGTAATAAAACTATGTTTACGCTTGACGCGCTCAATTTCTAATAATGCTTTTGCTAAATCATCGCGCTCTAAATTATGTAATGTTGTCACCGAAATCACGGCATCAAATGCATTATCTTCAAACGGTAGCGCTGTTGCACAAGCAACTTGGCAATGCGGTTTAACCGACTCAATTGCATGCTCAATTGCATATTCAGACACATCGATTCCTTTCACGGTAATGCCCGGAACCAATTCAGCTACATCATGCAACATAAATCCTTTTGCACACCCAATATCCAGAAGCGTACTCGATGCATCTAGCTGATAACGTGCTTGAAAATCAGGAATAACCGGTTGCCAATATCTAGCGTTATACGAAAATCCGCCATACCCATGATCACGCGACCCATCAAAAAAAGCCTTTCCAAAAGCCCGTGCAAGATTCCTATCTTCTTCCGTTTTGCTCTGTCCGCGCGCTAAAACATCTCTTTTTGCACGGGGATAATTTGCCATTAAATCAATTTCACATCCTCGCATTTTACTTCTCCTGTATGCACTGCTGTACGCAGTTAATCACGTAATCAACTTCTACATCCGTTAACTCTGGATAAATAGGTAAACTCAACATGTGGGCCGCAAAATATTCTGTTTTGGGGAAATCGCCTAATTGATACCCCAATGATTTAGCCGCGGGCTGCAAATGAAGCGGTATAGGATAATGTATTTTTGTTTCGACCCCGAGAACGGCTAAGTCACGCTGCAGAGCATCTCGTTTATCTGTGGTGATAACAAAATTATGATAGACCGAATACCACCCCTCACCTTCTTCAGGCACGCCAACAAAATCATGTAGCCCTTGTTGATAACGCGTTGCTATGCTGCGATGCCGTTCAGTCCATTGCTCTAAATGCTGTAGACCCGCATTTGCCGCCACCGCTTGAATAGCGTCTAATCTAGAATTTAGCCCCCAGTGCAAACAGGTGTCTCTATCCTGAAGGCCATGATTTCTTAAGCGCTTCAAATATTGATAATGAGATTCATCATTGAGCGAAATCAACCCCCCATCCCCATAAATCGATAAATTCTTGAGCGGATGAAGGCTAAAGCACCCAAAATCACCCAAGTTTCCCGTCATTTTATTCTGATATTTAGCACCAATGGCTTGGGCTGCATCTTCAATAATAAAAAGTTTATGCTGCTTTGCAATATCCCAAATGGCTTGCATATCAGCTGGTCTACCTGTTAGGTGAACAGGCATAATGGCTTTAGTTTTTGATGTGATTAACGCAGTAATTAATTCAGGATTAATATTAAAGTCATCCCCAACATCACAAAAGACAGGCTTCGCACCCACCATAGCCACTGCACCCGCACTCGCAATAAACGAATTAGCGGGCACAATCACTTCATCATCTGTTGTAATGCCCAGTGCTTTTAATCCTAAAATTAAAGCATCAGTGCCATTCGCGACAGAAAGCACATAGCGACACCCAAGGTAGGCTGCCATATTTTTCTCAAAGCGCTCAACCACGTCGCCTAAAATATATTGCCCCGAATCTAATACAGCCTCAATATCAGGCATTATTTCAGACTTCAAACTCCGATATCGCCTCGATAAATCAACAAAAGGAACATGTAGGCTCATTTAAAAAAATCCTCAATCAGTGCAACAACATACTGACAATCATCCGGTGTAACAAATTCATGGACGGGTAAAGAAATCGTTTGATTTGCAATACGCTCACACTCAGGAAAATCTCCTACAGCGTATCCCAAATGTGCCGCCGCAGGTTGCAAATGCATGGGCACCGGATAATGAATTTTTGCATCAACCCCATGCTGATTTAAATACTGCTTCAGGGCCTCTCGCGCTTCACAGCAAATCGAATACAAATGATACACTTGCTTAACTGAAGCCTCACGATGAGGTATACGCAGTTCAGGAATATGGCTTAATTGAGCATCAAAATAATCAGCATTTCGCCTACGAGATGCTGTGATATTATCAAGCTTCTCTAATAAATGACTGGCAACAACGGCCTGAATCGTATCCAGGCGTGAGTTATAAGCAAACATTTGGCATTCATCACGCCCAGATAAACCATGGTTACGCATGAGCCTCAGCTTATCAGCCAATTCATCGGAATTCGTTGTAATAATTCCGCCATCGCCCCAAACGTTTAGATTTTTCAGGGGATGAAAACTAAAGCAACCCAAATCACCAAAAGAACCTGCGGCTTTTCCTTGATAGCTTGCTTGTATCGCATGGCATGCATCCTCAACCACAAATAAGCCATGTTCTTTTGCTATATTTGAAATAGCATGCATATCACACGGCTTCCCAGCCCAATGAACCGGTAAGATTGCCCGTGTTTTCGAAGTGATTTTTGCGACAATTTTTTCAGGATTAATATTATAATCTGGGCCCACATCAGCAAATACAGGGGTTGCACCCGCAGTTACAATAGCACCGATTGTTGCATAAAAAGTAAACGGGGTTGTGATGACTTCATCACCCGGCCCAATACCTAGGGCCTTAAGACTTAAAAACAAAGCATCCGTACCACTTCCAACACCGATTGCATGACGCGTTTCAGCGACTCGCTTAAACTCATCTTCAAGCTTATCAACCGCACGCCCCAAGGTGAAGTCTCCCTGCAAGACCACTGATTTTAACTTACCAAAAATAATTTCATAATCAGCAAACTGCTCCTGTAAATAATTATGATTAATATTCAGTGTCGCATCTTGCTCGTACTGCTCTGGTAAAAAATTCTCGACCATCCTGGCATTCCTTTTACTAATTCATTACATCATTAAGGTTTGTGTAGATACTCCAATGGAAACGTCTTAATCTTGTCTAAATCGCGCTTAATCCATGCGATGGTTTGACTCAATCCCTTCTCTAAACTCACGGTAGGTTTCCATTCCAATTCAGTCCTTGCTTTTTCAATATCCATGACATATCTTGCATCTTTTGAGGGCCTATCAGGTGCCACCTCAACGAATGCGTTATAATCCACCTGCATTAACTGGCAAATATGTTGAACCAAACCTGCAATGGAAATAACATCTCCAGCAGAAAAATGATAGGTTTCACCTATGCGCCCTTTCTGAATGGCAGCATCCAACCCACTCGCAACATCCTCGCCATGAATAAAAGCACGCTCAGAAGTCCCGCCCCCATGTAATAGCAACTGCTTACCTGTTAGTGCATAAATCACTGTACGCGGAATAATACGATACAGCTGTTGATGTGGGCCATAAAAATTAGCAAAGCGCGTAAGCACTACTGGAAATTGATATTGACGATAAAACGCAAGTAAACTTAAATCAGTTGCTGCATGTGAAACCGCATAAGGCGTTGATGGAACAAACGCTGCATCTTCTTTAACATGCGTTTCTGTATGCCCATACACCTCAGGCGTTGAAACCCGTACATATTTATCCAAAAAATCACACTGACATAAAAAATTATGTAGCTTAACTTTTGCAACAATATTGGTTTGATACCACTGTTCCGGTTTACCCCAACTTTCAGCCACCATCCCTTGACCGGCGAAATCGACAATAACGCTCGGCTTTTTCTGCTGTATACATGCGATAATTTCATCAATATCTTGATTAACATCCAGTTGCAAAAATTGAAAATTCGAGCGTTTGGAATGCCGGCCATAAGCTAGCAACGTATCATTTGGCGCAGGTGAACGACTGATGCCTATCACCTGCTCGTCTGCATCAAGTAAATGCTTCACAAAACTTGACCCTGCAAACGAGTTACTTCCTAAAACTAAATAACTCACGACGAGAGCCCCACACCCAATGCCTTCATTACACCTAAATTGTAACAATTAGGCTCCACTTTAATCTGGCCCTGTTGATAACCCAGCATGATTTCTTGAATGGCATCTGCTACTGTTTTTTTAGGTTTAAACCCTGTATTAAGCAGCTTATCTGAATTCAACCGATAAGACCGTGGGTCGTTCGATGGTGTCACCACAATATTAGCACCTGTGCGGTCACGCACAGTTTCTGCAATATCCAAAATAGATAGATTTTCAAAGCCTGCATTAAATAAACCCGTTATCTCTGGATTATCCAACAGATAGACATATAAGTCTGTAATATCATCGATATGAATATTAGGCCGCACTTGTTTCCCACCAAAAACCGTCATTTCTCCGTTAGCTAAACCTTGTATCGCCATCATATTAACCGATACATCTAAACGCATTCGAGGAGACGGGCCACAAACAGTCGCCGGACGTACAATTTGCACCGCAATTTTATCCGCATAACTGAGTAAAACACGCTCTGTGACCATCTTAGTTTTATTATATTCTGACAGTGGCAAGAGTGGTAAATCTTCTGTTACCTCAGGCGAATCATTCACTCCATACACACTGCCAGAAGAAGCATAAATAAATTGCTTTACACCATATTGAATAGCGGTTGAAACCAGGCCCATCGTTGCTAAAGGACCGATTTCCCAGCTTAATTTAGGTGTTAAATCACTACACGGATCATTGGCAACAGAAGCCAAATGAACAACCGCATCTATCCCTTCAAACCAACTTTCATCAATATGGCGCACATCTCCTTCAATCACTTTCAAATTTTCATGAGGTGCAAATGAATTACCAAACCACATAATATCTAGCGCTGTCACTTGATGATTCGCTGCCAATAGCTTAGGAACAAGCACACTGCCTTTGTAACCACATCCGCCGGTAACCAAAATATTCATCGTTCATTTCTCCGAAAATAACGTAAATTCAAGACTAACTCGCGTAAAATCACCCATATTTAAAGCACCTCCATGAAGCAATTTATCATGAAAAACAACCGCTTCCCCGGGCTTAGTGTTCGCCAACTCAACATTTAACTGTGTTACATCTTCATCCAGCTGAGGCTTCATGAAACCATTGCGAAATTCCCCATGATATTGCCATATTTCTTTTTGTGAATGGGGAACCACATTGAGACCATTACGCCCTACCGAGCACCACAATGCAATCCAAACTTTCGTACGCTGGTAACCTTCTGGCGTTTTACCATGGCCTAACTCCCAAAACCAAGCATCGGCATGAAGTGGTCCCGTGTCTTCAGGTTCATTTGGCCTAACAAGTCGCCAATACACTTCCTCTGCTTCAATCCCTTCTTCATTTGAAATGATAAAAGCGCCATAATGCTGCTCTAATGCTTTTACAAGTGAGGTTTTTCGAAGCACATCTACTGCTGTTTGAGGTAGAATTCGATTTGCCTTGCACCATATCTTGTCGTGCTGTAATACATGAGAAAAATCATGATACCTCTCAATGCCAGCCGTTTCAAAATCATCTACACTATTTGGCTGATCTTTTTTAATAACCTCCAACCACTGCTCAGAAACACATTCTCTCATGGCTTGTAATTCATCAGATAGAAGCTTTAAATCCAGAGAAAACCCACAGCCGGCCTCCAGTTGTTGATTTAACTCCATCTATTTCTCCTAAACCAAATATGCACGCTATACAACTAAGCTTCCAATGCTTTCATTTCTATTTCAGCTTGTTTAAAGTCATTCATGCGCCCAATATCCAGCCAATACTCATGAACTAAAAAGCTAGCCACCTTATTTCCTTCATTAATATGCTGTTGAATGATATCAGGCATATCAATAGGCACATCTTTCCGAATCGTTTTAATTAATTCTGGCGAAAGTATATAGACTCCTGCATTAATAAACGCTTGATACAGCGGTTTTTCGGTAAATTTCACAACCTGATGATGCTCTACCTCAACAACCCCATAAGGCAAGCGGTGCTCATACTCCCGAAGACAAACAGTTGCTGATACCTGTTGCTCCTGGTGAAACCTTAATAAATCTTTAAAATCCAGTGCAGTTACTAAATCAGCATTCATGACAAACATGGGTGCATTCAAAGCATCTTCGGGTACGGCCCCTAAAGCCCCCCCTGTGCCTAACGGCTTATCTTCAACAATATATTGAATGCTAACGCCCCATTTATCTCCATTACCAAAATAGGCTTTGATTTTATCAGATAAATAATGCGTGGAAATAAAAAACCGATGAAATCCCTGCTCAATAAACCGCTCAAGAATCAACTCCAATATTGGTTTTCCTCCCAGTTTCAACAAAGGCTTTGGGCAATCTTTTGTCAAAGGATAAAGGCGCGTACCAAACCCTCCTGCCATCAAAAAAACAGGGTTATCAAAACAACTCTTTCTTGTAGTTTCGTGAAATACTCTCAACCCAAGCAGCCGGCCCATATCATCGGCGATTGGCAACTGAAGTAACTGATGTTTCTCCATCGTGGCAAGTATTTGCTCTTCAGTCCAATCACTACCCCCGACTCTAGGTGATTTACACATAACCTGCTCAACAGGTTCACTAAAAGAGCGCCTATTCAACAGCGCTCTACGCACATCACCATCCGTTACAGTGCCTAATAATGTATCTTTTTCATCCACAACCAATGCAATTTTAAATACCCCTTGATTCAAAATTTTCATTGCTGCTTCAAGCGAATCCTCAGGCCTTATACGCAGCGCTTTCCATTCCAACATTGGCTTACTTCCTTATATTGATACGCCAAAAACTAATCCCTCACGGCGGCAGGAATAACTTTTTTCCCTGGCATAACATCACGGACAATTGATGAGCCTGCACCGATGCAAGCTGCCTCACCCACTCGAATTCCTTGGGCCAACACCGCACCACTTCCTACAAAGGCTCGCTTCTCAATATGAACTCCACCACAAAGCACAGCGCCCGGCGCAACATGAGCATGATCACCAACAAATACATCATGATCAATATTCGAGCCCGTATTAAGAATCGTATTCATACCTACTTGAGTATCTGCTTGAATCGTAACACTTGCCATAACTTGAACACCCTCACTCAAACTAACTGTTGTATCAACACATGCCAATGGATGAATAAGACTTGGAAAATAATATCCTTGCGTTTTAAACCGTTCAAAAACACGTATACGCACATCCTGTTTTGGCTGTTGCCCAATAGCATTAACTAATACAATTTCATCTGCTTGATACTCATCTAAGATTAAGTTTTCTTCTAACACACGCACACCACGCCAAGAAGAAATGTCTTTCATATTTAACTCAGGCGCACAAACACCTACAATACTAAAGTCGAGTAGCTGTAATAATGAAAGCAATACTTTTGCATGCCCTCCGGCCCCTAGTAAAATAATCGGTCGTTTATTTATTGTATCCATGCTTGATTCTCTTCTAAAAATTGCTTACCAAGCCTAATATAAAAACGTTCCGGATTTTCTAAAATTACTTCATTATTAGGAATCATTGCAAAAGGAAGAAGCGACTTAAATTGTTCTTGAAGTATCACATCTCGCTCAGTTTCTTTTTCCTCTCCCGACATACGCGCTTCCATTTCCTGAACAACCTCTAGAATTTCATCTTCCGAATTATCTACCAACACTAGATCATGCTGTTTTAACAAAACCAACATATTTCCGTTGTATGTACCAAACAAACGATATATCTCTGAAAAGCTAATCCATAAGCCCGTTCGAAGCGATTTTACTTTTTTTGTAATTAATAATTTACATGGATACCAATATTGTAACTGCGACGCAAACGGTGCAATATTGGTCAAAAGCACGGGCCTACGAAATATTTGCGGCACTGCATCTAAACCGGTACAAGTAGAGATAAAGAAATGACAATTCGCAGATAAATAAACATCCAAAAAGTCACTTCTTAGTGCATGATTTGCATAGTCAATAACATGCGGATGGGATACATCAAATTGATTTTTAACCTCCTTCCCCATGCGTAAAACGTAATACCCTTTTTCAGCTAAATATAAAGCCGCCTTTTGATAAGTCTCAATATTTGCATCTCGAAAATTATGATAGCCCCAACTCCTTTCAGGATACGTTTTACTAAGATACTCAGCATCTCGAACTAATAAACACACATAACGTGCTTCTTTAGGAAGCCCCAATTGAGCTAATAGCCGTTCACCTTTGTTTATTTCTTCTGAAGTAAACGCTAACAAGGGTTTTTCTATTGAAGCTAAACAGGCCTCCGTATCCTGATATCCGCTCCTAGACTCATATTTACGTTTAAATTCTGATTGATATTTATTACGCAAAAATAAACACAATAAACGATTAACTTGCTTCCAAATATGTGGACAGCCTGGTAACACCTTAATGTGTCGCTTATACATCCGATGTAACTGCTGATTAGATACATGACCTACATCGTTATAAAATAAAAAGCATTCTCGCTTTTTAGACTCCTTGGCACGCAAGGCACAACAGAATAGTTCTGTATTCATTGCGTAGTGTCCTATCCGATCAGAGGATAACCTCGCTAATCGAATACGATATATTGGAAATAACAAAAAAAATAGCGTGGCTATAGGCAAAGAAAAAACAATATAATATAGCTTGCCATTCATAACGCGTCTTTTAATTCTACTCAGCATCCCAGCTCTCTACTCAGAAAAAACTTCACCCAAAATATAAGACTTAGCGCATGTTGCACCAATTAAACCCCAGAGCTTTTCAGGAGACATTCCGCCTCCCATTCTACGCGTTGTTAAATCAGCAGACTCAATGACTTTCCCTGCCTCTAATGGCCGAGCGGCAACAATAGATTGCCGTGCTGCAGCCATTGTGTCCCTTTCTGAGACTTGGGGTCGCTTCACGCCATCTCCCAGCGCACACTCTAATGCACGGATATTACTCACCATATCTTTCAACTCAGCTGGCATGATTGAAGCCATATGATCAGGCCCTGGCAGTGAGCAATCCAACGTTATATGCTTTTCAATCATGCATGCACCCCGTGCAACCGCAGCAATGGACATACACGTTCCAACCGTATGATCTGAATACCCAACAGCCATATCAAATGCTTGTGTGAGCGTATCCATCGCCCGTAAATTCACTTCATGCCAAGGGGTTGGATATTGCGAAGTACAATGCAATAGGGTCACTTTTTCTTTGAGTTGTTGACGAATGCCTAGTTGACTCCAGTGCTCCCAAACCTCATCCATATTTTTAGGTGCTTGCTCCATAGAAAAACCATGTGCAATCACAGCCAATGCCTGCTCCACCTCTGATAAAGTACCCATCCCTGTTGATAAAATCAAAGGCTTATTCAATTTAGAAAAACGCCATAACAAGGGGGCATTTGTTAATTCACCCGAAGAAATTTTATAATAAGGTAAATCTAGGGCTTGTAATAAGGCCAAGCTTTCTTCATCAAAAGCAGTAGATAAAAAATCAATGCCACAGGCAGCAGCATGCTTTTTTAATGTATGATGCCATGACTCCGGCATTTCTAAGGCGGCAAGCATTTCGTGTTGCGACTCATCAACACCTGTATTTTTTTTCTGATAAGCAGCTTTTTTCAAATTAACGCTCGTTAATTTATCTGCTTTAAAGGTTTGAAACTTAATTGCATCAGCCCCTGCCTCTGCAGCTGCATCTATTAATTGAAGTGCTAAATCAAGCTGTCCATTATGATTAACCCCTGCCTCAGCAATAATATAAGTAGATGGCACATAATTCGTCATATTCGTCCTTTTAAAAATCGATATCCCTAAATGCTTTGCTGACCGAAAGTGGGCATTCTTTAAGTCGTGGTAAAATCCTAGATGAAACCTCTCCATCACCATAAGGATTTTTTACTGCTTCAAATTTTTTATTAGACCCGCAGTCTATCGCTTTTTTTACCGCTGTATCAATAGAGGCATAATCAGTTCCTGAGTGAATCACCGACTCGGCAGACAATCGTCCCAGCTGTCTCGAGCCAATGTTGACCGTTGGAATGTTAAAAAAAGGCACTTCAATAATACCGCTAGATGAATTACCAATCACCATTTTCGCATGTGAAACAACACTTGGGAAAAGCTTGTGGCCTAGTGAACGCACACATAAAATACGGTCAGGAAATTCACGCTGATATTGTTCAATTAAGCGAATAATACGATGGCCGCCATTATCTGCATTGGGATAAGTAAATACGATTTGATGCTCCGGCCAATTAGCTAATATATCTAATAAAGCCTCTAAAGCGGCCTCTATCGATTCATCGCCGATAGTTACCGGATGAAAAACAACTAAAAAATAAGAAGGCTTCAAAGCAAAATTTAATTTCTCTCCTAATTCAGATAACGTATAGCGAGAAGACTTCGCTAGTTGCTCCAGCCCAAGCGCTCCAACATTAAACACACACTCAGGATGTTCCCCCATTTGTATCACGCGCTTCCGATAGGCTTCAGCTGCAACAAAATGTAACACGGCCATTTTAGTAATCGCATGCCTTATGGCATCATCATAGGCCCCTGCTGTTAGCTCCCCCCCATGTATATGCCCAATAGGGATTTTCATAATCAAAGCCGCTTCTGCCATCGCTAATGCTTCGTAACGATCGCCAAGCACCAACAAGAGATCAGGTTTTAGTCGTTCCAGCGCATCTGCAAATCCGATGGTTGCAAGCCCCATTGACTTTAGCACCCCAACTGGCGTATCAGAAGATAGCAGCATTTCCACCTTTTCATCGATAGAAATACCATCAGCATCAATCTCTTGCCATGTTTCCCCATAGGCTGGCGATAAATGCGTTCCACTCACAATCAATTGCAGCTGTAAATTTTCATCAGCTTGAATGGCTTTAATTAGATGATAAAAAAGCCCATACTCTGCTCTTGTTGCTGTAAAAATAGCTATTTTTCTCATCTCAACTTCTTGCTCTATACATTATAAATAAGTGGTTTATATTTAGCTAAATGCTCAGGGCACATAAGCCAATCGATAGTTTTAGCTAACCCCTCTTGAATAGAATAAGTTGGTTTAAATCCTGTTAATTCCTGAATTTTTCGATTATCACACCAAAGCCTTGTTACCTCTGACTTATCAGGTCTGATACGCTCAGCGTCTGTAATAAATTCAACTTCACGCCCCATAATCTCTCGAATTAAGTGGAGCGTATCTTCAATTGATATTTCAAAATTAGACCCAATATTAACCGTTTCCCCCACGGTGTTATCAGAACAAGCAAGCGCTAAAAAGCCACGGCACGTGTCTTCAACATAATTAAAATCTCTTGTAGGTGTTGTATCGCCTAGCTTAATTTGCTTCATCCCGCTCGCTATTTGCGTAATAATCGTAGGAATAACCGCTCGCGCCGATTGCCTTGGCCCATAGGTATTAAATGGCCTTGCAATCGTAACGGGTAGACCAAACGCGTTGAAATAACTCATTGCCATCGCATCAGCAGCTATCTTTGACGCACTATAAGGCGACTGAGCTTGCAAAGGGTGTTTTTCATCAATAGGCACATATTGTGCGCTGCCATACACCTCACTTGTTGAGGTATGTATTACACGCTTCACTTGATTATCACGTGCCGCCTGGCAAATATTAAGTGTCCCTCTAATATTTGTGTCAACATAACTCTCTGGCGCCACATAAGAATAAGGAATCGCAATCAGTGCCGCCAAATGATAAATCGTATGTATTCCCTTGGTTAGTTCTTTACAAAAATGAGGGTCTCGAATATCTCCTGTGATAATTTCCACCTCGTTTTGACACCCAATATTCTCCAGCCATCCCCAGTGATTAAACGAATTATATTGGGATAAAGCACGCACTTGATATCCTGATTGAATTAACAATTCAGTTAAATGAGACCCTATAAATCCATCAGCCCCTGTCACTAATACTCTTTTATCCATAAAAATTACCCACAAATATTAATCAATTGCTTTCCCGCTTTTAAATCTTTGGGAAGCTCACCAAATTGCTTATGATTCACTAGCTTAACTATAATATCCGCTTCAATTAACGCATCTTGAAAAGATTTTAATTCAACATAATCTGATAAAGCATCAGGTAATTTTTGTAAATTTGGTTCCACAACATAAACAGGCCCTGGATGCTGTGTACCAATTACTTGTGTTATTTCAAGTGCTGGACTTTCTCGACAATCATCAATATCTGCTTTAAACGTTACACCGAGACAAGCAATTGTAATATCTTTCACTAATTTTTTCGGATGCTCTTCTAGATAAGAAGCAACGGTTGTCTTTATTTTTTCAATGACCCAGATTGGTTTACTTATATTAACCTGACGTGCACTACGAATTAATTTTGCTTCATCCGGTGTTTTACTCACAATAAACCATGGGTCAACCGCAATACAGTGCCCCCCAACGCCAGGCCCAGGCTTTAAAATGTTAACCCTTGGATGATGATTGGAGAGTTCAATCAATGCATTAACATCAATATCCAGCTTGTCACAAATCATGGATAGCTCATTTGCAAAAGCAATATTGACATCTCTAAAGCTATTCTCAGTTAACTTACACATCTCCGCTGTACGTGCATTGGTTACAATACATTCACCTTCAACAAACAACTGATACAAAGCAATTGCTTTCTCAGAACATGCGCGTGTTAGCCCACCAATAATCCTATCATTCTGAACTAATTCTTGTAATACACGGCCTGGTAACACACGCTCCGGACAGTAAGCAATAGATATATCCGAAGTGTCTCCATCTTGTTTAGGAAAACTAAGATCTGGCCGCTGCTCAGTTAACCAATCAACTAGTTTCTCCGTTGTACCAACAGGTGAAGTCGACTCAAGAATAATTAAGTTGCCTGGTTTTAACACGGGCGCAATAGATTGTATCGCTGATTTAACATAACTTATATCAGGCTGATGTTCTTCTTCAAGCGGTGTTGGGACAGCGATGATAAACACATCTGCAGGCTCAGGCACAGTTGTTGCACACAAAAAACCCTGCGATACAGCCGAATGAACCACGATATCTAATTGTGGCTCTATAAAGTGCACCTCCCCCCGATTGACTGTCTCAACTGCTGCTTGGCTAATATCAACGCCTATCACTTTGACTTTTCGTGATGCGAATAAAGCCGCGGTTGGAAGTCCAATATAACCTAAACCAAGAACGGATATTTTCGAAAAAATGCTAGGCAACATCCACCTCCTGCATTTTATTTAATACCTCGCCTGTAAAATATGCTTCAAAGATAACAAATGTTCTACACATGAATACATCCTTTCATTCAACACAAAAACAAGTCGCTTATACTTCTCCAAACAACGGCTACATCAGCATACTATATTATCCAAAATTTTAGCACTGTAAATTCCAAACATAAACAGAAAAAAAAATTCCTTTTTTGCTAAAACTCATTATACAATGTCATGGTCTTTAAATTATCATGTACTTAATAAAAATTCTCAATAAGTACAGACCAATCAGGATATAAGCATATGGATTTGCAAAATATTAACGGCTCTACCAACCTCTATCTGAATAAATTAATTGCCACGCTAAGCAACCTTGATTCAACCAGCATTGATCAAGCAATAAAATTGATAGCCAATACTTGGAAGCAAGGCAAACAAATTATCACGCTGGGTAATGGTGGGAGTGCCATCACAGCACAACACTATATAACGGATTGGAATAAAATGATTCCCGAAGCAACGGGCAAACCTTTTCGTGGGAGAACCTTGGTTGATAACATGGGGTTAATCACAGCTTACGCCAATGACATTAGTTATGCTGATGTTTTTATTGAACAACTTAAAAACATTTTGGAACCAGGCGACTTAGTGATTGCAATATCAGGCAGTGGTAACTCTGAGAATGTTCTTAAAGCCGTAGAATATGCAAATCAAAACCAAGCGCATAGTTTAGCAATGTGTGGTTATAATGGCGGTAAACTAAAGCAATGTGCTCACCATGTGGTGCATGCAAACATCAACGACATGCAAATATCTGAAGATGTACACGCGATGTTTTGTCACATCGTTATGCAAGCATTATGTGGTTATCTCACGGAGACTCAGCAGTCTCAGGAAGTATCGCAAGAGGCTGTTGCAAACGCAGAATGGTAGTATTATACATCGCTGAATCGCCTATTGCATTTTGCATAAGTGCTTTTTCTTCTGGCCAAAATAAAACACAATCCGCCAATGGATATATTGCGCGCCCTAATGGGCGTTTTTTATCTGTTCTAGTAAAACAACTCACGGGCAAAAAGCCATACTGCAACGCGATAGCTAACCCCGTGGAACGCCACGAAAAAACCATTTTAGGCTTCCATTTCTCATAACTCATATTCAATGAAACAGTCGAGTCATCTAAAATAGCATCTGGAAAATAGCTTTTCAGAGCAAACTGTTTTTCGGCCGAACCTTTTGGATTCAGCCGAATAACAACACAAAGCCCAGACATTTTAGCCCATTTATAAAAATCAATCATCGGCTCAACATTTTCTCCAATTGATTGATTAAAGGTATCAGGGGACAGTATTATTACTACAGGTTGCAACTCATTACATCTCACCACCCTCTCACTTTGATCAATAACTTCAATTTTTGGGTGTATTTTTTTCATATAAGCGCTTTCACTTGAAGTTAACATCTCCACAGTATCAAATTTAGGAAATAAAATACTTTGCGCTAAAAGGCCGTGCTGAAGAAATTTATTCATTATTTGTTGATCAACTGCTGCATAAGCAGCCATAGACGGAGCAACAAAAACAACTTCCTGAATATTCTTATTTTTAGCTAACTTCCAGTAGCTTTGATAAAAGCTATAGGCACCTATATTAAGAGCGGCTACAGTACAAAACGCCTGTTTATGTGATTTAATTTCTTGAGTCGCATCGTTATACTTTTGAGATAATCCCCAACTATTTTTTATAAGCATCATGAGTACATTGCTAAACTTAATATTTCCTAACTTAAGCAAGCCCGCTTGGGTTACCCAATTAATTCGTAGAACTGACGCCTGATTTTTTTTTTGATAACTTTGAAATAAAGCTTTTTCACTTGCCGCACCAAATCCAGCAAAGATATATTTATATTGTTCAGAACAAAAGCCTTTATCTTTTTTATGTTTAGAAGCAGAAAGATATAAAGTAAGCACTTGCCCAAGGCCGATAATAAAGATAATAAAATTAACCAGTTTCATCTTATCGGCAATAAACATAAGCTTTAGCACAACTTTATGTCTCAAGCCCCATACAGGGCTTTCATTAAAGGCCAATGCATCAATCAAAATCTCATCTGCAAGAGCCCACAAAGGGACCTGTGTTTGCCTTTGTAATTTGAGTGTTAACGCCTCAATTTCTTTTCTGAACTTATACATTCTATGCAATGTCTCCTCATTATTTTACGAAGCAAGTTCTACTGCTCTAATTCAGGAACCACACTTGGGGACTTTATTAGAACATCCGCATGAGAATACGAAAATATTTCCGGGTTATTTTTTACAAAGGACATACATAGTCTTGCTCTTAAATTTAAAGTCTTATTTTTGGGTAACAGAGACCGCCAAAAATCTGTTTGTATTAGTTGAGCTTCCTTCGTTTTATCGTGCCCTTTTTGTAAAACGACAATCATCTCCTGAACCGCATCTAATATTTCTTTTGACGAATTTTCCACGAGTGCCAAACCTTTTTTTTCAAACGAGGCCAATAAGGCCACCCTACCTAGCCGAGTCGCTTCTTGGATAACTTCATTGTAACTTAAAGGGATTTGTGTTTCTAAATGCATTATCTTTTTAGGCATACATAATAACCAATTCTGATGATCAGACCGATTGGTATCAAAAGGAATCATATTCACAGCTAAGACAGGACGTCTAAATATTTGAGGGACACAATCAATACCTGTACTTGTCGTTATAAAAAAATGACAATGTGCTGAAAGATAAATATCCAAGAGATCATTTCTTAACTTATGAACGGCATAGTCTATCACCCTAGGGTGGATTACGTTCAATTTTTCAGACTTATTACACCCCATCTTGATCACATAATACCCTGCTTCAGCTAAGTATTGAACTGCCGCTTCAAAATTTTTAATGTTCGCATCACGATAACTATGATACATCCAATCATTTCCATCGGGAAATAACTCTTTCAAATATTTATTATCTCTTACCAACAAACATACAAATTTCGCATTTACGGGGATGCCTAAGGCTCCCATTAACTCGCGGGCAGAACGCTGTTCTTTTCGTGTAAAATATGGGTATATCTTTTTATATTTCTCAAAAAATGGGTCAAGTCCAAAAAGTGCTGTAAATTCCCATTAATTCGTCCTATCAATTTGCTCTTGTTAATTAAGCATTTTCATGCATTTGTACAACCCTTGTATCAGCCTTATTAGCCCTGTTTTTATCTCGCTCAGCGAGCCAATCA
>JAHZKG010000031.1 GCA_022600515.1 Gammaproteobacteria bacterium | reverse complement strand
GCGATCGTAGTTCCCAGGCGGATTACTTAACGCGTTAGCTTCGATACCAGCCTCGCTAAGCGAGTCTGACATCCAGTAATCATCGTTTACAGCGTGGACTACCAGGGTATCTAATCCTGTTTGCTCCCCACGCTTTCGTGCCTCAGTGTCAGTATTAGTCCAGGTAGCCGCCTTCGCCACTGGTGTTCCTTCCGATCTCTACGCATTTCACCGCTACACCGGAAATTCCACTACCCTCTACTATACTCAAGTTTACCAGTATTACCCGACATTCCTAGGTTGAGCCTAGGTATTTCCCAGATAACTTAATAAACAACCTACGCACCCTTTACGCCCAATAACTCCGATTAACGCTTGCACCCCCCGTATTACCGCGGCTGCTGGCACGGAGTTAGCCGGTGCTGTTTATGGTGGGTAACGTCACAGCAATTAGCTCTTAACCCATTGCCTTTCCTCCCCACTAAAAGTGCTTTACAACCCTCAGGCCTTCTTCACACACGCGGCATCGCTGGATCAGGGTTGCCCCCATTGTCCAATATTCCCCACTGCTGCCTCCCGTAGGAGTCTGGGCCGTGTCTCAGTCCCAGTGTGGCTGTCCATCCTCTCAGACCAGCTACCGATCATCGCCTTGGTAGGCCTTTACCCCACCAACCAGCTAATCGGACGCAGGCTATTCTTAAAGCGTATGGCCCGAAGGTCCCATACTTTACTCCGTAGAGCTTACGCGGTATTAGCCCGAGTTTCCCCGAGTTATCCCCCTCTTTAAGGCATATTCCTACGCGTTACTCACCCGTTCGCCACTCGCCATCAAATTAACCGAAGTTAATTCATGCTGCCGTTCGACTTGCATGTGTTAAGCGTGCCGCCAGCGTTCAATCTGAGCCAGGATCAAACTCTTCAGTTTGAACTGCTCTATACTTCTTATACTGCTGTACGGTGTTAGACTCCCAAATTTATATCAAGGATGCCCACTCAGTTTGTTTCTTCAATTTCCAATGAACTTCGCCTCAAAGCGTGTCGTGCATTCTACGGATTTACGGGGGCTTGTCAACGCTTAATTTCATTTTTTTTAACTATTTTTACTTTAGTTATGCGTCGTTTACCTACTTGTATTAAATATTCAACCTCTTCGGACAATATCAGTTGCATATCGCTTATTTTTTCACCTGATACACGCACAGCACCACTTTTAATTAAGCGCATTGCCTCCGACGTACTGCCTGTAAGCCCTAACTGTTTTAAAAGTTGAGGTATAGGCAAAGCCTTTTCTAGCATCAACACTTGAAGGGCAACATCTTCTGGAATGATTTTTTTCTGAAAACGATTAATAAATGCCTCACGCGCACTGAGAGCCGCTTCATCTGAATGAAAACGTGCCACAATTTCTTCAGAAAATTCTAATTTTATATCCCGTGGATTACCTCCTGCATCAACCCTTTCTTTCCACGCAGCAATTTCAGCATTGGTTTTAAAACTTAAACAGTCTATATAACGCCACATTAATTTATCTGAAACAGACATCAACTTGCCAAACATAATATCTGGTGCTTCATCAATCCCAATATAATTATCTAATGACTTCGACATTTTTTTAACGCCATCTAGTCCTTCTATAAGCGGCATTAAAATCACAACTTGTGGTGACTGCTTCATCTGCTTTTGTAACTCTCGGCCCATCAACAAATTAAATCGCTGATCACTTCCACCACATTCCACATCAGCTTCTAAGGCAACCGAATCATAACCTTGTATCAATGGATATAAGAACTCATGCAGTGCAATAGGCTGATTTGCCGCATAGCGCTTATTAAAATCATCACGCTCAAGCATTTGAGCAACTGTTACTTTACCTGCAAGCTGAATTAAATCAGCAGCACTTAACTCACCAAGCCAACTGGAATTAAATAAAATTTTTGTTTTGCTTTTATCTAAAATTTTAAAAACCTGTGTTTCGTAAGTTTTAGCATTTTCTATCACTTGGCTCGGTGTTAAAGGTGCCCGTGTAACTGACTTTCCTGTCGGATCTCCAATTGTTGCGGTAAAATCACCTATTAGAAAGATTACCTCATGCCCAAGCTGCTGAAATTGGCGTAACTTATTTAAAAGCACGGTATGTCCCAAATGCAAATCAGGTGCAGTTGGATCAAATCCGGCCTTAATTTTAAGCGGCCTGCCTTCTTTTAACTTATCTGCCAAGGCATCAATCGGTAATATTTCATCAACCCCTCGTAATAATACTTCTGGAATAACATCCTCATTCTTCATGTTCCAATAACCCTCTCAATTACCTTCTAAATATTGACCTTACTGTCCACAACAGGTATCTTAGCCCGGATGTTTGCCCCAGGCTATCCCTAATTTATTCTGATAACCGCAGTCAAGGCACCCCATGAAATATCTCTATACATCAAAAAACACATCAGCAATTAAAACATCGACCCGACCACGAAAAATGATTGTTGTTTTTGCTTTTCTTATACTCATGCTTCTCTCAAACAGACTCATCAGTATTTTTGCCCCCCCCAAAAAGCCGTCTATTACAGAGCAAGCACTTACGTTACCGCATGAGTCCTCACAGCCAACACCTGAACCAACACAATCAGATGCAACATGGCAAAGCATCACAACCGAGCGCGGCGACTCACTTGCAACCCTGTTTAAACACATGGGGCTCAACGCAAAAACACTGACTGCCATCATACAGAATAATCCACACACCAAAACCCTAACGCAAATCAAGCCCAATCAAGTGATTCAATTTTTAATTCGTGACACTGAACTAGAACAACTAATTTTACCCTTATCTGCAACGCAATCACTGACGGTAAAACGCCTTAACAATCACTTTGAAACTCAAATAGAAACCCTTGCAACGTATACAAAGCCCGAGACAGTTACAGGCACGATTCATCAATCACTCTATACCACAGCAAAAACCACCCAAATTCCTTATGCACTGATGCAAAAAATGGCTGATATTTTATCATGGCAAATCAACTTTTCTCGCGATTTACGAGAAGGCGACCAATTTAGCATTCATTATGAAGTACACTATATCAATAATAAGCGCATTCGTACCGGCGATATTCTTGCCGTTTCATATATCAATCAGGGCAAACAATACCAAGCCATTAGACATCAAACACAAGCTGGTAAAATTGACTACTTTACGCCCGAGGGAAAAAGCCTAAGAAAAGCTTTTTCACGCTATCCTATTCAATTTAGCCATATTAGCTCAAGCTTTAATTTGTCCCGCATGCATCCCATTCTAAAAAAACGACGGCCGCATCGCGGCATTGATTTAGCTGCTCCCATTGGCACGCCTATTCATGCTACCAGTGACGGACGCATCACAAGCATTGGATATGACGATGGTTATGGTAATAAAATTAAAATTCAACATACAGGCCCCTATGAGTCACTCTATGCTCATCTTTTGAAATTCAAAAAAGGATTAAAACGGGGCGATATGGTAAACCGTGGTGATATTATCGGCTACGTAGGTCAAACAGGGCTTGCAGATGGCCCCCACTGTCATTATGAATTTCGGGTCAATCAACAGCCTAAAAACCCAGCGACCATTGCTTTACCCGACGCGCTGCCTATTCCTCAGTCAGAACTTGCAGCCTTTAGACTGCGTGCCAATACAGCACTTGCCGAACTCAAGCACCTCGACAGCCCAACGCAACAAATTACATGAAGAAATAACGACACACATAAATCGATGCAAGAATGCCTGCTAAATCAGCCAAAAGACCGGCCGGAATGGCATGCCGTGTGCGCCTAATACTCACCGCGCCAAAATAAACAGCAATCACATAAAACGTTGTTTCTGTGCTGCCCATCATGGTCGCTGCAATCTTAGAGACCAAAGCATCGCCCCCATTGGCATGAATAATTTCAGCAGTCACCCCCATCGAGGCACTCCCTGAAAAAGGCCGAACAAACGCAAGTGGTAAAATCTCGGCCGGAATACCAAGCTTAGATAAATAAGGCGCTAAAACACCATACATTAAGTCGAAAAATCCAGATGCTCTTAACATGCCAATAGCAACCATCATTGCAACCAAATACGGAATCAAGCTGACACTGAGCTCAAATCCTTGTTTTGCGCCAATAATAAAAGCATCAAACACATCTACTTTTTTAACCGTTGCATACAATGGTATGCCCACCACAAACGACAGCATAATCCAATTTAATAACTGCGATAAAAATGGCCCCATGTTATACGTCCTCCGACTTAATGCGATAAAAGGGTAATTTTTCAAACTGTTTTACTGCAATAAGCCCAACACATGTCGAAACACTCGTTGCAATCAGCGAACTCAAAATAATACTACTGGGCTGCACACTGCCATTAGCAGCTAACAGCGCCATAGCGGTTGCAGGGATGAGTTGAACGCTTGAGGTGTTAATCGTAAGAAACGTACACATTGCATTACTTGCCGTATGTACATGCGTATTTAAACGCTGCAACTCTTTCATGGCTTTCAAACCAAACGGCGTTGCTGCATTTGCAAGCCCCAACATATTGGCTGATATATTCAAAATCATCGCACCCATCGCAGGATGATCATGCGGTACATCAGGAAATAACCAATGCATCACGGGTCGTAACAACCGTGCAAGCTTATGAATTAAGCCAGATGCTGATGCAACGCCCATAATCCCGAGCCAAAGTGCCATAATACCGGCTAATCCCAATGCCATTTCAAAACCAAATTTTGCCGAATCAGTAATGGCCTGCACCACAAAGCCCAAGCGCCCTTCTATAGCACCTACCAACACGGACAGCACCATCATCGATAACCAAATTGTATTTAACATAATTGTCCCTCTAGCGCATAACGCGGTATGCTATGCTCATCATCTCTATTTAAAAAAATTACCCATGCGCAATATTAATATAATTCTATGGATTTCATGCCTTATTTTGTCACCTCTGCCTGCGGTTGCAAGCACCAACCCACAAATTCAAACCGACAAAACAATTCAGAAACTATACCATACGCTGGGTGCCAAGCCGACACCTATGCCTATGCGTCTGAATAAAATTAGTCATTACTTTTTAAATACGCCGTACCAAGACAATGCACTCGGTGAAGGGCCTAACGCAGTCTATGATCAAGAGCCACTCTATCGCAGTGATTTTTTTGATTGCGAAACTTACGTAGACACTGTCGTTGCTATTGCGCTTACACCTCATTTTAATGCATTCACACAGTGTATTAATCATATTCGTTATCAAAACGGCCATGTTTCGTTTACCAAGCGCAATCACTTTACATCGCTTGATTGGAATATTAACAATCAAAAAACCGGTAGAATCAAAGATATCACACACGATTTACTTGATAAAAACCATCAGCCCGTTGCAAAAACATCAAAAACAATAATTAACAAACCCAACTGGTATGCCAATCTGCCGGCAAGCCGTATTCGACTCAACAATGCATCACCCGAAGAAAAAACTCAACAGCTAAAAGCACTTCAACAAGAAGGCAAGGCATTCAACACCCATACAGTTCATACCCCCTATATTCCACTTACTGCATTATTCGACGCGAAAGGCCGCCCCAATTATACCCTTTTCAATCAAATCCCTCATGGTGCCATCCTTGAAATTGTACGACCCAACTGGAATCTTGAAGCACAAATTGGATCACGCCTTGATATTTCACATATGGGGTTTGTTTTCCGAAAAAATGGGCGATTATATTTTCGCAATGCCTCCACCATCACACAAAAAATCAGTGATATCCCCCTGATTAGCTATCTCAGAAAAACCCGTTCCAGCCCAACCATTCGCGGCATTAATATTCAAGTGGTTATACCGAATGCATCGTGTACAGGTTGCTGTACAACAATTTAAAATTGAGTTTCTCTAATTAATAACTATACTTAAGCTATCAATTTAACCCAAAAGGCTTATTTATGTCAGACCGGAAAGATCATTCTGTAAATGACATGATTAGCACTGCAGAGGCTCTTAGTACTGCCACCCCCAAAATGTTGGATATAGCCAAAAATTTATGTGAAGGTAAATTTAATATACCGTATCCAGGACTAAAACAAACGCATGCTATAAACATCCTAATAAATCAGCTGCCCATAGCACCCTTTGAAATGGCCAAAAAGCAGATGATTGCACATGCCGAAGCTACTTTAAAAAACACTAGCGACAAGGCGGCAGTCGCGGATACTGTGCTAAACACACAGCTCGGCCGCTGGGCTGCCGCAAAAGGGGCCAAAGCAGCGGGCCTCAGCATGGGCGTTCCTTTTGCAGGTGACGTGGCATCCAAAGCGCTTCTAGATCCAACAATAGGAAAAATGATAGGAAAAGGCGCTACATTTATAAGTCAAGGTACCAAAACGATTAACGAGAGCGGAGGCGTAAAAGGCGGCATTCAAAGTATTACACAGGCCATAGAGAAACAATTTAAAAGCGCCGATAAAAGCAGTGAAAAAACATCATACCCCTCCGCCCCGACAAATAATAAGCCAAAGCAGCCTTAAAAATCTGCTCATCTAAACCAAGCAATACGTGCCTATCGCAACGGTTCGATCATAAGGTAATTGATAAAATTCAATATTAAAATTAGCGGCATAATTCCTCACTAAAAATGCAAATAATTTCTCTTGCCAATAAAACCACAAGGTCCGTTTTTCGCGTAATGCCAATACATTAGGAATTTCAATAATATACCGCGCTTTCTCTACATTAATTTCAAATGGTAAAAAGTTTCGCTCACTTGCAAGATAAAGCGCATGAGGAATAGACACAACATCCATAAATCCATAATGTAAAACTAACTCACAAATATTCTCTTTTAATATATTCACTTCAAAACGATTCATAGAAGACACATATGGAATATGTTCCACGCGGTATTTAACTAACAAAATACGCGCCGGTAACGTGCGATTAAACTTTAAGAAATCAAGAAAACTACCACCACTTTGATCATAAATATCAGTAATAAAAATAGCGGTTGTATTCGGTACATGCGTTAAGCTTTTATAATCAAACTGGCGTAATGTCTTAGAAACAGAGTCTTTTTTTGCATAATACGTTTCTTTTAGATAAACCTGGCCTTTGTTCCAGGTATACATGATAAAAGCTGCAACACTTGCAAAAGCAATTGGGATCCACCCGCCTGTAAACAGCTTTTGGATGTTTGCCCCCAAAAACGCTAAATCAATCAGGCCTAAACATGAAAAAACAAAAATAAGCTTTAAAGCATGCCACTGCCAATAGCGTACAGCCACAGAAGCCACCAAAAGCAAGCTTAATAAACCCTCTAAATTCACGGCAATGCCATATGCATGTGTCATATCACTCGAATTTTTAAACACCAAGACAAGCAGTAGCGTTCCAATGGCTAAAATCATGTTCACTTGTGGAATATAAATTTGTCCTCGTTTTTCATGAGAGGTTTGAATAATAGAAAGATGGGGGTATAAACCAAGTAACACGGCTTGGCGCATCATTGAAAACGTTGCTGAAATCACGGCTTGAGATGCAATAATCGTTGCAGCAGTTGCAATAATTAACAACGGCACGGCAAACCAACTGGGTGCCAAATAATAAAAAGGATTCGTAATGGCTTCTGGGTTTTTTAATAAATAAGCACCCTGCCCAAAGTAATTAAGCATTAAAGCGGGGAATGCCACTAAAAACCAACTCATTCGAATCGAATTTTTTCCAAAATGCCCTAAGTCAGCGTATAAAGCCTCTCCCCCTGTGACCACTAAGAAAATGCCACCCAATAAAATATAACCCCGCCATCCATTGCTTTGGAAAAAATGGACCGCATACATTGGATTAATTGCTTTGAGCACCATCGGATTAGCAGTAATTTGATTTACACCTAAGAGTGCAATGGTGATAAACCAAATTAAAATAACCGGACCAAACAACCGACCAATACGTGCGGTACCTAATGATTGGAGCATAAATAAGCCAATCAAAATAAGACACGTCATCGGTAGAATTAAGGCAGATAAACTCGGCAGCGCAATATTAATACCTTCCATTGCACTCATGACCGAAATCGCAGGCGTTAACATACCGTCACCCAGCATTAACCCTGCACCTAAAATACCTAACACAAAGAAAAATCGAACGCGATTTGTTCCTGTATGCTTACTCAATGCAAGCAAGGCCAAAATTCCACCTTCGCCGTCGTTATCTGCACGAAATAATAAAAATAAATATTTAACCGAAATAACCAACATGAGCGCCCAAAAAATAAGGGATAAGACGCCCAACACATCGGTTATATTAATCGGCAAGCCACCCAATGATTCACGCATGGCATACAACGGGCTGGTACCAATATCGCCATACACAACACCGAGTGCTGCAAGACTTAAAGCGGCCGAAAACGTCGGTTTTTGCTCTTCTTTTTCAATCAAAATCAACATCCGGGTTGAAATTAGTCGTCAGAGAATAGCATGTTAAACACCCAATAGGCAGATTTTGATTGCAGAACACCTTCAAATTCCATCATAATAGAAATTAAATCGACCACACCATAGCCTTGTTTATCTTATGATGACTAAAACACATAAATCTCTTATCTTGATAACGTTTATCATATTCACTTCTCTTAGCCTCAGCAGCTGTTTTCAGCCCCCATTTAATAATTTTAAAATAGATAAATTTGATTTAGGTGAATCCGGCGATTGTGAACAACCTACGTTTCATTCACGAGGTGAACGAAACACCATCGCACGTACAACCATTCGCCAATTAGGCCGAGAAGCCATCCAGTTTGTTCAACGCGGTGATCGCATGACCCTTATTATTCCAACCGACCGCTATTATTTATTCAATAGTCCTGATTTTGATGATACCGAATTTACAGATTTAAATAATATTGCAAAACTCGTGCGACTCTTTCCATGCAGTCGAATTATTGTTGCAGGCTTTAGTGACAATGTTGGCACCCAAAGCTTACAAGACCGACTATCCAAAGCACGCGCTGAAACCATGCTTACGTTTTTATGGGCTAAAGGTGTTCCAGCCCAACTCCTAACAGCTGATGGATTTGGGCAACGCTTTCCAATTGGAGATAATCACATCATTCACGGCAGTGCCTATAATCGACGCATCGAAATTCAATGGTGGTCTGGAAAAAATCCTCCCGCGCCGTCGCATCCGCCTAAAGGCATGATGACAAAATAAGGCTTTAAGCATGATATCTAAAATAATCGGTGGTGTTCTGCTTATTGTCGGAACATCCATTGGCGGCGGCATGCTCGCACTTCCTATGGCCAATGCAGCGACTGGTCTTCTGCCCTCTTCCATTGCACTTATTTTTTGTTGGCTTATCATGACGCTGGGTGCTTTCTTAATTCTTGAAGTCAATTTATATGTACCTCCAGGAAAGCATATGCTCTCAATGGCACATAAAACCCTAGGAAAACCAGGGCTTATTGTCACCTGGATTACTTATTTACTGCTTTTATATGCCTTACTCTCCGCTTATATTTCGGGTGGGTCCGACGTGCTTCAGGGCGGGTTAAATCTACTCCACATCACACTCACCGACTGGCAGAGCACCTGTTTATTTACTTTAATATTTGGCTCGATTGTTTATGGCGGTATTCACCAAGTAGACTGGACCAATCGCGTACTCATGTTTGGCAAGTTAGGCATTTTTTTAGTGCTGATTATGCTAATCAGCCCTTTCATTCAACTTGACTATTGGGGACACAGCAAACCTGCAGCACTGCCGAGTACGCTCATGATTTTAATCACCTCGTTTGGCTTCGCCATTATTGTGCCTAATTTACGGGAATATTTTAATCATGATTTAAAGCACCTAAAGCAAGTGATTTTGATCGGCTCGCTGATACCTCTTATTTGCTATTTTGCTTGGGATGCCGTCATCATGGGTGCCCTGCCTGCCGATGGCCCTCATGGATTAATCTCTCTCACCAGTAATCCACACCCCACCACAAGCCTTGCAAATCAATTAGCAAATACCGTCCACAATACAATTATTGATCGATTTTTTCGTACGTTTACCTCGATTTGTATGCTCACGGCATTTCTTGGTGTCGCGCTGTGTTTAATGAGTTTTTTAGCCGATGGCTTAAATTACAGTCGCCGTGGAAAACAAGGGGTTGGTCTTGCCTTGCTTACGCTCTTGCCCCCTCTGATTTTGGTGTTATTTTTTCCCGGTGCATACTTAAATGCGCTGCGTTATGCTGGCATGTTATGCGTGATTTTATTGATTATTTTACCCGCCTTAATGGCACTGTGGGGGCGCAAACAATTTAAAAGCGCTTTTACTGTCCCTGGCGGCATTTACCCCCCTGTTTTGCTTTTATTCAGCGCACTTGGCTTGCTTTACCTAAGCGTATAAATTTTGACGCTGTAAATACTTCTTGAAAGGCTCAAGTAAAAATTCATTCGCCATATCACCCTCTAAGTTAAGATAATTAGGAAAAACGGTTTGAAAAAACGTTAACGCGCGATAAGCAGCTTCTGGGTTTGAAACGATCAAAGCCTCAATTTGCCCCTTCCGTAAATCTTTCTCAGCTTCGCTATCTTTCCCGGAGTTATCATCTTTTTTAAGTTCTGTTTTAGCTAACGTCTGCTCAAGGACTTGAGTAAACGCTTTTTTAATTTCCTCAGGAAACGGTGCGCCACCATCAAAAATACGATGATCAGCATTAATAGAAATAGGTAACATGTCTTCCGGTTCAAATCTCTGTGACGCTTCACTCCAAATCGGTTTTTTTTGCACGGTTAACACCGAGAGCTTTAAACTTTCATTCACCCGCAAAGGTGATTTAGCCCGCATATATCCCACTTCACTGACTAAACTCAATGAGATAAAGGGAAACGGGGGATGCAACGGCGAATAAACATCTTCTAAAATATTTCGTACTTCTTTATTCATCAATGACGCTAGTGCCGGATATTGTTGCTCTAAAATAAGCCGCCGTTTGTAACAGTAAATCATCATGTTACGACTTTTCACAAGGCTTCTCACCAATGATTGTATCGAGTGCTTATGAGGATTTTCAAAAATAACAGTGCCATGATGATCGTCACAGCCTGGTAGCGTCACCACAAGGCCAATTTGAGACGTCTTGGATTTATACAGCTTATGGTGACTAAAACATCGATGTTCTAGCCTATCAGAGGCAGCGGCTAAACCGATGGTTTTCAACATAATCATCGGCAACATATAAGGCCTATCTTTCTTTTTACCCAAAGCATTTAACCCCGTTACGTTAAGATCAAACTCTCCAACCATCGTTGGATCAACGGGATCTTTCCACTGTGTCATGAGCACTTTACGCATAGATGACAATGCGATGGGCTCATAATTTTGTAGATGCAATTTATAGTGCGATGACAGTGAGTCTCGGTGCTGCATAAACGTATTCCAAGATTCACCAGGTGTTAAATTTAAAGTACTCAGTTGCCTTTTGTGCTTTTCATCTATACTAAACGCACAGGCATCAAAACCCTCAGCCCCCAATAACGTAACCATCATATTGACATATGCATAATTCATAAAAATACTTGAAATGATTTTCTCTTCGAGCGGAATCAGTTTCTTGTCCAACAACTCGGCAGCAGGTAAACCGACTTCCCGATATAACTCTGCTTCAGATACATGGCGATGTTCATCTTCTAAAATAACGTCAAAAACAACCGATGCAATATCTGCTTTATAAAACGCCTCAAATAATTCTTCTATTAAGGCCTCAGCCACTAAATTTAATAAAATAACAGCTGCTTTTGAGCATTTTTCTTCACGAATTAAATTGCACAAAGCTTCTACTTCGTTATTATATGTGGGCGGCACAGCGTATGGTGCAATTAACTCATACACAATACGTGTGAAAATCAACCCATGAAACACTTCATCAAGTAATTGCATGCGCATGCGTTTTTTCAACTGCAGCGTTGGCATTTCTTTTTCAAATTTCAGCGGCACCTGAATGGCCAATACTTCTAATTGAGCCAACAATGAAAATGCGCAAATATAAAGCGCCTTATCATGGTGTAACTCGAACGGTAACCCATTTGAAAAAAGAGCATTCATGCGATCGGTGACAACAGCTTGTTCATCCGATGTTAATACTTTCCATCCTTCTAAAATCCATTTTTCTGCACCCCACTGAGGTTTAATTAGAGCATCTAAAGTATCCATGTAAGTACATTCTCTTTATTATTTATTAACCGCTGATCATGCAATGTATAATACCTGAGTTGCTTTGGATAAAACAAGATGACATGTTAGAATACGTTTTTTTATGTATTCAATCACAGGCAATAACAGGAGACACAATGGTTTTAATTAACACCTCTATGGGCGATATTCGTCTGAAACTTCATGAGGAAAGTACCCCAAAAACAGTTGAGAACTTTCTTAACTATATTCGCAATGATTTTTATGCAGACACTTTATTCCATCGTGTTATTGATGGCTTCATGATTCAAGGTGGCGGTTTAAACGCTCAGATGGAAACAAAACCAACTGAAACCTCCGTGCAAAATGAAGCAAAAAATGCCAGTAAAAATACCCGTGGTACCATTGCCATGGCACGCACTTCCGATCCACATTCAGCAACAGCCCAGTTTTTTATTAACCTCGCCGATAATAGCTTCTTAAATTTCACAGGTGAAAACCCACAAACGTACGGTTACTGTGTTTTTGGTGAAGTTGTTGATGGTATGGATATTGTCGATGCCATCGCCAAAACAAAAACAGGCCAACGTGCTGGACACGCTGACGTTCCCACCGATGATGTTTTGATTTATAGTATAAAAGAAGTAACAGAGTAAAAATTAGACTGTTGTAATACGCTGATTATCAAGCCTATCGTATCTTGAAAGTAGGCTTGGTAATCACTTAAGTTTTCACAGCTGGTGCCTATGGAACGAACGAGACCTTTTTTAAAGTGGGCCGGTGGAAAGTACCGCTGTCTGGACCATGTTATCAAAGCCTTACCTAAAGGCTCTCGTCTTATTGAGCCATTTACAGGATCAGGCGCTGTTTTTTTAAATGCACCACATGCACACTTTCTACTCACGGATGCCAATGCAGATTTAATCGCACTCTATAAACATCTCAAACAAGAAGGCAGACTTTTTATTCGTTACTGCCAGCGCTTTTTCTGTGAAGCAAGCAATCAATCAGACATTTATTATCAATATCGCGTGCAATTTAATCAGAGCAAGCTCGGAAGCCGTAAGCGCGCTGCTTTATTTTTATATCTCAACCGCCATGGATATAACGGCTTGTGCCGATATAATTTGTCGGGTGGCTACAATGTGCCTTTTGGACGTTACAACAAGCCTTATTTTCCACAAAAAGAACTTGAAATATTTTACCAAAAAAGCCAATCCGCTGAATTTATTACCGCAGACTTCAAGCAAACTTTTTCACACACACAACCAGGCGATGTCATTTATTGCGATCCTCCCTATGCGCCACTTTCAAAAACCAGTGACTTTACAGCCTACACCCGCGGAAAATTTGGTGAAGCCGATCAAATCAATTTAGCGCAACTCGCAAAAGATACAGCACAAAAAGGAACATCCGTCATCATTTCAAATCACGATACACCTTTCACACGCGATTTATATCATGGGGCAAACATCACTTCTTTTCCTGTTCGCCGCAACATCAGCTGCAAAAGCAGCAGACGCTTATTTGTTCGTGAATTAATTGCCACTTTCAAATAGCGGTTAATTAGAATTTATAATATTATAACTCATGTATGGACCCCGCCGTTATTGCAAGAGATAATTTAGAATTTTCAGCAGTTGGTTGAGATGCAGTCATGTATTCGGCTTCTGGGATTCTTTGTCACGTTTACACTGAGTGGCATGACAGGCGTGATGCTTGCTATTCCAGGCATTGACTTCCAAGCACATAACAGCTCATTTTTAGTGCCACATTTTCATAATACGATTATTGGTGGTGTTGTATTTGGCTATTTTGCAGGACTCACCTGCTGGTGTTCTAAGCTATTTGGCTTTACCATCAATGAAAAACTGGGTAAATGTGCTTTCTGGTGTTGGCTTGTCGGCTTTTTTGTTGCCTTTGCTCCTATCTATATTGTGGGTAGCTTAGGTATGACACGTCGCATGTATCCTACATTCACGCGAAATATTTGAGCATCTAGTGCATTAGGTTTAGATCTGTTACCTTTGTGTTTTTTTATAGCAAGGAATGCAGGATGCAGCTGGTTAGAACAAGAGAGCTATCAACAGAAGTTATTGATCACCATGGTTTAGTTGCAGCAGTTAGTCGAGATTTAGGGATTGCAGAAAAAATCAATCGCCGCATTGGAAGTAAAGACCCTCGACGTAAAATTCAGCCAGGCTTGGCGACGGTTGCGATGATCATTAATGGTCTTGGCTTTACTAACCGACGCTTATATTTAACGCCACAATTTTTTCAAAGCAAGGCGATGGAGAGTTTATTTGAAGAAAATGTCTGTGCTAAAGATTTTGATGATCATGCATTAGGTAAGGCTTTAGATGAAATAGCCGATTACGGTTCAAGCAAATTATTTGGTGAAATGGCCTTTGAAATTGCAATGGAACAAGGCGTACTCGGACCTAAAGCCCATCTCGATAGCACGAGTTTTGTTTTACATGGTGAGTATGCTGATAATAGCAGCGAAGAAATGATTGAAGTAACGCATGGTTATTCTAAAGATCACCGTCCTGACTTAAAACAAGTGATGATGTCGCTAACTATGAGTGGCGCGGCTAATCTACCTATTTGGATGGAGCCATTGAATGGTAATAGTTCAGATAAAACAAGCTTTCATGAAACAATTGGACGCGTTTGTGCCTTTCAAAAACAGCTCAAAACTGCTGATGATTTTTTTTGGGTCGCCGATTCAGCATTGTACGTACCAGACAAACTATTAGCTTGCTCGGATATCAATTGGCTGAGTCGAGTGCCTGAAAACATAAAAGCATGTGCCAATTTGGTTTCCGTCCCCTCAGAAGATGTGCAGTGGACCAATGGGGAAAATGGATATAAATGGACAGAGGTATGCAGTAAGCATGGTGATATTAAGCAACGTTGGCTTCTTGTTTTTTCTCAACAAGCTTACGATAGAGAAAGCAAAACCTTGATGAGACGTATTGCAAAGGAAGAAGCTGAGTGCTTAAAAGCATCTCGGAACTTGGATAAACAAGTGTTTGGTTGTTTGCATGATGCTGAAAAGCATGTGATTCAATTAAACAAGAAATATCGTTATCACGTGCTCCAGACGATTATCGAGCCCATTGAAAAATATGAATGTCGCGGACGACCAAATCCTTTAACCCCTAAAGTGTTAGCAGGATATCGGGTTATTTGTACGGTACAGAAAAATGAAGAGCAAATTACAAGCGTTTTTAATAAAAAGGGCCGATTTATTCTTGCCACGAATCAGTTGAATCAAGAAGAACTCCCTGCGGAAAAAATACTAACACAATACAAAGAACAGCAATCGGTTGAGGGAGGCTTTCGATTTTTGAAGGACCCTTGGTTTATGGTTGATTCTTTTTTTGTTAAAACTAAACGTAGAATTGAAGCGTTAATGATGATTATGACGCTCTGTCTGCTCGTTTATAACTTTGCTCAATATCGTGTTCGTAAAAATTTGAAGGACCAGAATGAAAATCTGCCCAATCAATTGGGTAAGCCTATCAATAATCCCACGGTTAAATGGCTATTTCAGTGTATGGAAGGGATATCAATTATCAAAACAGGCACTCAAGCTATGATCGCTAATCTTGACGACCTGAAATGTAAGATAATTACACTATTTGGTGCGACTGCTTGTCAAATTTATGGAATCGACCGGGAGATCGCGGGAATGTAGG
>JAHZKG010000030.1 GCA_022600515.1 Gammaproteobacteria bacterium | reverse complement strand
TTTTAATAAAATAAAACATTTCCGGAGAGTTTTTTCTCGTTTTGATAAAAAAGCATCTTCATTTGCTGGATTTTTAGCATATGCCTCTTTTATTTTATGGATGAGATAAGTGCTCTGTTAGTTAGGTGCACAGAACCTAGACCATTGGGCCATCAGCGTCAATTAGATGAAGACAATAGGCTTACATTAACGGCAATATTTAGTAAAACGCCTTCTCATGAATCACTGCTTACAGCAGCGCAGTTTAGTCAGTTTCCGGAAAGCATTAAAAAACTATTTGATACTGACAAAGAAAAAACTCGAAGTAAAGTTGAAACAACAAAATACATGGCTTCTGCTTTAATTGCCTATAAGAAAGATCCCAGCATATCAGAAGAAAATTTAGCTCAATTAAAAAATAACGAGGTTGATCAGAGTATACTCATCCACGATCATAAGATAAATAAGAGTGTCTCTAAAATAAATACAGTACTTGAAGCCAGCTCACTGGCCTTGAAAAAAAAAGTTCGGTTATCCTGCGTTCTATTATCTCAAATTAGTACTTACAAAATAAAAGATCTTCCTAATCAGAAATACGATCATGAGTTAGATGCATTTATTCAGCAGCAATATGCTGAATTAGAAAAGCTTATATCGGATGGTGCTTCCGCAGAAAAAATAGGCGAATTTAATTCGGGCTTACAATCAACATTAAAGAACCTAAAAGAGCATCAGCAGCAGGTAACAGCGCTTAGGGAAATATTAAGCGAGAATAAAGCTGGTATAGCAAGCAAAAAAAGTGCTGTTCATGACATGCTCAATACCCCTGTTGCGCATCGTAATAGTAGGATATCAGAACCGCTTGAAAACACATTAAACACTCACCGCGTATTGCCAAGGTTGCGCAAAATTACCGGGAAAAAAACAGACACATTTAGAGATTTCAAATTTAAACTTGAAGTACAGAAAAAAGCTGATCAGGCCGTCAAGAAAAATAAACCGCAGGAAAAACCGCCCAGCAGGTTTGGCTTTGGTAAAGGGTAATAGGGCTTTTGCATAACGGCTCTAAAGATCAAAATTACAAATTTCAGTAATGAAGTAAAATCGAAAACCAGGGCGCTTGCTTCTATTTTGATGAAGATCATCGATAATTTTTTCGCTTCTGCGTCTGCTCAAAGATGATAATGTGTATAGAGAGGCCTCACGTAATGATAAGGCCTCGTGTGTCATGCGTTTAATCTGATGTTTGATGGTTCGCAGTTTGTTTTTTCGGTTGTGTTTTTTTATGCTGCGATTGCTTATTTTGTTGTGATGATTGTGATGGTCTTCGTGTCTTTTGATTTGAATTAGATGAAGAAGCCGTACGTTTGTTTGCATGATTTGTGTTTGATGACGTTTTTCTTTTTGCCGATGGATGACGTTTTGTTTGTGTTCGTTTTGCAGGTGCGGCTTTCATAGGGATTTCGGTTGGTCCAAACACTGAGCGCCATAAGCGTTTTAAGACGCTGACTTCATCAGGACGTAAAGCAGACTGACCGCTATATGCTTTGACGACTGGCTCGTCAGGTTTAGTCAGTGGTTTTTCGCGTGTTGGGTGAACCTGTGGTGGCTCTGCAAGTGCGTAGCTTGGCTTTTTATTTTTGTCACCATTGGCATCTTCTTTGAGTCGTGTCACACGATATTGTGGGGATTGCATATATGGATTAGCTACAATCACAACATGAACTTGATGATTTTTTTCAATATTGGTAATGGCCGGGCGTTTTTCATTCATAATATACGTGGCCATTTCAACAGGAAGCTGTACTTGAATTTCAAACACTTTTTCTCTGAGGGCTTCTTCCTCAAGCAAGCGAATAATAGATAAGCCGTGTGATTGTAAGCTGCGAACATGGCCTCTGCCTTCACAGCGAGGACAGGTTTCTTGCGCTTTTTCGCCGAGTGATAACCGTAGGCGTTGTCGTGACATTTCAAGTAAGCCAAAGCGGGAAATACGGCCGATTTGAATGCGAGCGCGGTCGGCTTTCAACGCTTCTTTGATACGATTCTCAACGTCACGTTGATGTTTTGTGCTGCTCATATCGATGAAGTCAATCACGACTAGTCCACCTAAATCACGCAACCGAAGTTGGCGTGCAATTTCATCGGCGGCTTCAAGGTTGGTATTAAACGCAGTGGCTTCAATATCTGATCCGCTGGTTGCTTTGGCGGAGTTAATATCGATTGAAATCAAGGCTTCAGTTGGGTCTATAACCAACGCACCACCAGAAGGTAGAACCACCTGACGTTGATGTGCTGTCTCGATTTGGCTTTCGATTTGATACAAACTAAATAATGGGATTGGATTTTTATACAGTTTTAAGTGAGGTAAAAATTCAGGTTTAATTTGTTCTATATATTGTTTGGCTTTGATATATGCCGTTGTTTCATCGATGATTATTTCGTTGATGGATTGGCGTAAGTTGTCACGAATTGCGCGTGTAATCACATCGCCTTCTTGATGAATCAAGCAAGGTGCAAGTTCAGATTTCTGTGCTTTTTTAATGGCATACCATTGGGTACATAGCATATTTAAATCGGCTTGCAGTTCTTTTTGGTTCTTGCCAACACCTGCTGTACGAATAATAACGCCCATGTCGTCATCAATAACGAGAGCGTGTAATGCTTCTTTCAGTTCGTCGCGCTCGTCCCCTTCAATTCGCCGTGAAATACCACCAGAGCGAGGGCTGTTTGGCATTAATACCAAATAGGAACCAGCCAACGTAATAAACGTAGTCAGTGCGGCGCCTTTGGTACCTCGTTCTTCTTTGTCAACTTGAATCAGTAATTCTTGCCCTTCATGAATAAGGGTTGTAATAGGAAGTTTTTCATCGTCTTTAGGTGTTTTTTTGAAATATTCAGGTGAGATTTCTTTAAGCGGTAAAAAACCTTGTCGTTTTGAGCCGTACTCAACAAAGATGGCATCTAAACTAGGCTCACGCCGAGTAACAGTTGCTTTGTAGATATTGCCTTTTTTTTTGGCTTCAGCAGGACATTCGATATCTAAATCGTATAATCGATTGTCTTTTATCAAGGCCACCCGTACTTCTTCGGGTTGCGTGGCATTGATGATCATTTTTTCCATTGTGGACATCATGAACCCCTAAATTTAAGGGCGCGATTTGCTTGGGATCAAGTACGTGAGAGGGTATGAGTATCTGAGACGTGAAGTTCAAAGTAGTCCTAGTGTTACGTTATTTTTCTCTTACGTTCATTGAGCCAATATTGAGTCAATGAAACCGCGCATTTTTTCTAAATAAGAATGGCTTTATTTTAGGCCATTCACTGGTATATGCGTTATAATTCTTTTGCGGTAAACCGCACAATGAATATTATATCAAAAGAACAAGGTTTGGGGAACAGACGTATGGCGGATAAGGTGTACTATAAGACGGTTATTTCAGAAGAAAATGGCCAACGGTTAGATAATTATTTAATTCGGGTCTTAAAAGGCGTGCCTAAAAGTCATATTTATCGAATCATTCGTGGAGGAGAAGTCCGGGTCAATAAAAAACGGGCGAAAGTGTCATCTCGTCTTAACGAAGGTGATTTAATTCGTATTCCACCCATTCGTGTGCGGGATGAGTCGTCTCCAATATCAGTGAGCCAAGCACTGTTTACGCGATTAAATGCGTTAATTATTTTTGAAGATGACAGTTTGTTAGTGCTTAATAAACCAAGTGGCATGGCTGTACATGGAGGAACCGGCGTGCACTTTGGTGTGATTGAAGCGCTGCGCGCAATGCGTCCTGATGCACGTTATTTAGAACTTATTCATCGTTTAGATAGAGAAACATCAGGGTGTTTATTGATTGCGAAAAAAAGAAGTATGCTGCGTCAAGTGCAAGCGCTTTTTGAAGGGCGCCAAGTAACAAAACAGTATTGGTTGCTGTCTCAAGGACGATGGGGGAGTCAAGAAACAGTTCGTGTCAATTTACCGCTTTATAAAAACAGCCTACAATCTGGTGAGCGGATGGTGCTTGTAGATGAATCAGGAAAACCTTCACAAACAACATTTAGGTGTATTGAGAATTATTCAAACGCGTGTTGGTTAGAAGCAATGCCTAAAACAGGCCGCACGCATCAAATTCGTGTTCATGCACAGTCGCTTGGGTTTCCCATTTTTGGTGATTCAAAATATGGCGCTAAAGCCCTGTCTTTGGATTTGAAAAAAGGCTTGAAAAAAAGGATTTATTTGCATGCGAGAAGAATTCAATTTACTCTGGACGGTAAGCCGTATAAATTTAAAGCAGAATTGGATGTGATATTTGATGACGCTATTGAATTCTTTCGTTCCAATCAATAGAAACAACAGATTTAAAGTATATATATGACCTATAAATTAATCGTGTTTGATTGGGAAGGGACGCTGGGTGATCCGTTAGGACATATCCATCAGGCCCTTGCAACAGAAGCAGCACGGCAAAAAATTAAAGTGTATGATGCGTCGTATGCACGGCAATATGTTTCGTTCGGGCTTGAAAAGGCTGTGCGAAAAATTTTTCCCGATTTATCATTGCAGCAATATGAGCTCTTGTTACTCGGGGTGCAGCAAAGCTTGGCTTTGAATCATGCAATGGTTTATTTGTTTGATGGCGCCAAGGCGTGTATTGAAAAAATACATGCGGCAGGCATGTTGCTGGCCATTGCAACAAACAAAGGGCAGCAAGCGCTTGAACGTGCGCTACGCGCGTCAGATTTAAGTCTGTTTTTTTCAGAAACACGTTCAGCAGGACAATTGCCAGCAAAACCTTGCCCCGATATGTTAGAAGAGATTTTAAGTGCTTTAGACGTTTCGCCAGAAGAAACACTCATGATTGGAGATTCAGTGGCTGATATTGAAATGGCGAACGCAATGCATGTGCCAAGTATCGGCGTTGATTTTTATCATCAACAAGCGGATGATTTAAAAGATGCTGGTGCATTAGATGTATTTTATGATTTCAAACAAATTGAAACGTATCTTGGTTTCTAATATGTTTGTTTTAGTTGGTTTAGAAATAACTGGGGGGTGTTTGTGAGTGTATTAAAAACGTTGCCTAATTCACTAACATTGGCACGTATTGTATTGATTCCTGTTTTGATTATTGTTTTTTACTTGCCATGGTCCGGGGCGCATGCTGCCGCTGCTATTATTTTTATGATTGCAAGTTTTACGGATTGGTTAGATGGTTATTTTGCAAGGAAACTAGAGCAAATGACACCGTTCGGTGCATTTTTAGACCCCGTTGCGGATAAATTACTGGTTACATCTTGTTTGCTGCTTTTGGTTGGTGCTGGGGATAGAGGCTATATTACATTGCCATCAATTGTGATTGTAGGGCGTGAAATCGTGATTTCAGCACTTCGGGAGTGGATGGCAGAAATTGGAAGCCATGCAAGCCTTGCGGTGAGTTATGTTGGTAAAGTAAAAACAACCGTCCAAATGATTGCATTAATCCTTTTGCTTGCATGTCCCCCTGCCTTATCTATGTCTGGTTTATTAGGGGTGTTCGGTGTGCTGCTGTTATATGTGGCAGCTATCTTAACTATTTGGTCTATGGTTGCGTACTTAATCATCGCCTGGCCCATGCTTCTGAAAAAAACCGACAGAAGCGGTTGACAGGAAGACTGTTTCGGGTAGAATTCCCCTCGTTGATGTGCGGGAATAGCTCAGCGGTAGAGCACAACCTTGCCAAGGTTGGGGTCGCGAGTTCGAACCTCGTTTCCCGCTCCAAAAAGAAGCGACCCTTTGTCGCTTTTTTTACATCAAATGGCTGGGTGGCAGAGTGGTTATGCAGCGGCCTGCAAAGCCGTGTACGCCGGTTCGATTCCGGCCCGAGCCTCCAAGGTATGCCCAGGTGGCGAAACAGGTAGACGCAAGGGACTTAAAATCCCTCGAGAGCAATCTCGTGCCGGTTCGACTCCGGCCCTGGGCACCAATCAAGCGACACTTAAAGTAAATTCTTTTTTATTATCCCCCCAAAATTGTTATTAACATGCAAATATTAGGTGAGCTATATGCCGAATCCATCTCCGGATACAACGATAGATAATAGTTTATTGAGTGATGAAGAGAGATTGCATGAAAAGCTCCGGTCTGGGGAACTATCGTTAGAGAAACTCCCAGCTTATATACAAGATTCCCGAGACGCCGTGCTTTCAGCTATTACCTCGGATGGTTCGCAACTACGACATGCATCCAAAAGATTACAGATGAGTAGGTTATTTTTACTTGAGGCGGTTAAAGTAAATCCCAGTGTGATTGTCTATATAACGCCAGCATTTCATCAGGCAGTTGATACAAGACGATTTTTATTATCAGCTGTGCGCCGTCATAGCGGGGTATGTCAATATCTGACAGCCGAATTGAGAGAAGATTTTGAGCTTATGAGGGCAGCGGTTAGCTCGCATGGGAGTGCACTTCAATTTGCATCAGATCATTTAAAAAATAAAAAAGAAATTGTTTTGGCGGCTATTAGCTCAAATGTTATGGCATTAAGGGTTGCATCGAGCGCGTTGAATTCTGATGTGAAATTTTTACTTGATGCTGCTGAAACTAATCCTAAGGTTGTTCTTTGTTTTTCTAATGATTTCAAAGCAAGAGAATATAATAAGGCATTCAAGTTGGCGCTGATTGCTCGAAAAGTAAACGCATTAAAATACCTTGAAACAGCAGATAAAGATTGCAACGATATTGTGATGGCATCGGTTAAGCTGTATGGGCCATCGCTTGAGCATGCATCAAAACGGTTGATAAATAATAAAAAAATTGTTTGGGCGGCTGTTCGTGACGACAGTAGGGCGCTGGAATTTGCATCGATGCGTTTGCAATGCGATAGAGACTTAGTATTGCATGTTATTAAAGACAGAAGTTATTGGCTTCAAAAAGTCCCAGAGACATTTGTTATTGATGAGGCGTTTATGCTGGATGCCGTTCGGCTAAATCCTCATGTGCTGCAATATGCCCCAAAAGCATTTCAGCGCAATGCAAAAATTATAGCGGCAGCAGAAGAAGTAAAAGCAGCAGCAAGCCCGCCATCACCTAATCTTCAATTAGTAGGGACATTATTTAACCCAAACAATGCAAAGAAACGAGCCGCTGAGGAAGAGCTTGGGAGAGACGCGCTAGGTGATACATTAACATAAGCATAGATAATATTAGAGCATGTGGTGTTTTACTTCAAAAAGCGTCTCCTGAATTACAAGCAGATGAAGCAACTGTCTTGGCAGCGGTGTCTCAAAATGGGTATGCACTAAAATATGCATCCAAAGCACTCAGAGCAAATGAAAGCATTGTGCTGGCAGCTGTTCATCAAAATGGTGATGCATTAAAGTATGCATCATCAGCGCTAAAGAAAGACAACGAGTTAATGCATATTGCTGTTTCTTTAAGTGGTTGTGCATTGGCCCATGTGTCGCCTGAATTAAAAGCGAATAAAACGCTTGTATTGACTGCTGTAGAACAAAATGGTTATGCACTGTTTCACGCAGCACCTGAGCTGATGCAGGTAAGACACATCGTATCAGCCGCTGTACAGCAAAACAGCGATGTTTCATATTATCTTTCATGTCGGGTTGATTGTCTTCTAAACAGCAACACATTTTTTTATTCTTCCGCCTCAGCATCTGAAGCAGAAGAAAGTGATGAGCCTAATAATAGAAAGAGATCCGTTATGTGTTATCCACCGGGTTGGCCATGTACTAACTGAATTAGACGTTAAGACTAGCATCATGGCCTTTAAGTATGTTTTAATTTCCTCCCAATTAAAGTTGATTTGTTCATATTAAGTCATTCGCGAGGTAAATTATGACGTTTCTTGTGACAGAGCAGTGTATTAAATGTAAATACACCGATTGTGTTGAGGTGTGCCCTGTTGATTGTTTTTATGAAGGACCTAATTTTTTAGTGATAGATCCTGATGAATGTATTGATTGTGCGTTGTGTGAGCCTGAGTGTCCTGTGGATGCGATTATTTCAGAAGATGATTTAACCGATGAGCAGCGTCCGTTTTTAGCGCTGAATGCAGAGCTTGCTGAAAAATGGCCTAACATCACAGTTCAAAAAGAAGGGCCGGCTGATGCGAAAGAATGGGAAAATAAAGCAGATAAATTACAATATTTAGAGCAAGAATGGCCAAAAAAATGAATTTGCTTGCCATTGAAACGTCAACGTCGCATGCATCAGTGGCACTGAGTGTTCATGGTCAGATGTTTGTGTTGGAAGAGGCAAGTATCCGGCAACATGCACGTGTGTTGCTTTTGATGATAGATAAGCTGCTGTTATCCGCCGGTGTTGATTTCCAAGCCATTGATGGCATTGTGTTTGGTGAAGGGCCGGGTAGTTTTACAGGGGTTCGAATTGCTTGTAGTATCGCTAAAGGGCTAGCATATGCGCATGATTTACCCTTGTTTCCAGTCGGGGGGCTGCAAGCCATTGCATATGCTGCGCGTCAGTTTGAACGGCCCGTGTTGGTGATGATAGATGCGAGAATGAATCAAGTATACTGGGCTTTTCAGCCTGAACAGGGCGGCATTGTTCGAGTCAGCTCAGCTGAAGATGTTTTTCTTCCTGATTATACTCAAAAAATAACAGCAGCTGGTGTTGCATTTCAGTATTACCTCGATGCGTTACCTGCTTCTGTGTATCAAATTATTGAGGCAGAGCATGATGTTTTTCCTCGGGCAGACGTGATGATAGAGATGGCGCAGTCGGGTAAAATACAAGCAGTAACAGCTGAGCAGGCAATGCCTATATATATTCGTGAACAAGTAACAAGAGGTGCGTGTGGATAAAAAATTAAGAATTATGCTTGCTTGTCCTTTGTGTCAAGGCGCGTTAGTTAAGAAACAAGCAGAGCTTATTTGCCGTTTTGATCGATTGGCTTACCCTATTCGTGATGGTATCCCTGTTATGCTTGAACAAGAGGCACGGGCATTAACACTGGAAGAGAAAGAAGCTTTATAAATAAGCTAAAATTAGGTAAAATTTATACTATATGATCATGTTTGTAATATAAACAGCTATAATCAGGGGCACGAGTGGCCAGGCTTTCAGTTGATTTAGAAAGGCCGCTTGGGTTTACATATGGAGAGCAGAAATCTGCTCATGCAGGCGGGAGTGCTGCCCAATGTTATACTCTAGCGTTTTTTCTAATCGTTGGATATGGATATGCTTAGGTTTGACACCGGGCGTTTTTTTATTTGCTGGAAGTTATTTGTAAAACCGCATAAGATAAAGCGCTTACAAGTTGAGGCTGTACAAACAGCGGTTAGAATTGTAGAGGCTTTTTCAGACCGTTCATTTAAGCATTTAGCTTTAGTTGAAACACTGTTTTTACAGCTTGAACATGAGCCTTATGATTCACAGTCTATATTAATTGATGATTTAAATGTGTCTTTTAAGAAAATCTAAGGCCTTGAATTGTTTGTATTGCCACGGATAGGGAATGATAGCCCACTTGTTTTGTTTAATCCTTACATCACCTACTCTGACGAGAATGGCATAGAAGATGCATGCTCAGAAGCATTAATTAAATATCCCAAACGTTTTAAGCAATATAATAAAGTCTCCATTATGCCTATTTATGGAACGATTTGTGTGTACGATCCGTTGCTTCATGCGTTTACTGTTTTAAATTTAAAAACAATGCTGGATGAACAGCTTCAAAAAGAAACTATGAAAGGGTATTTTCTTGCTTTACTGGAAAAACAACTCCCTCAACTGATATCGCCACAATGGGATTTTGCTTGGGTTCACTCTAGGACATTTTCGCTTTGGGGAGTTGACTGGGATTTCCATGTTTATCCTAGTAGCGCCTATTTTAAGGCCAGCATTAAGCGTGTTTTTCTTATATTCTGCCTTGTTACGCTTGGGTTTCTAGGAGGCTTTGTGTGGGTGTTGTTGCGGGCTAGAAACGCTAAAGCTGAAATAAACTCAGATTATATGGTGCATTTAAAGTAAATGGCTTTGTTTGATGTACTCACTAATTTGCCGCATCGCAGGTATTTCTTAGAGCATTTAGATATTGTTTTAAAGCGTGCCTCGCGTAGGCCTATCTCTTCTTTTTCAGTTTGTTTCATGGATTGTGATGAGTTTAAACAAATCAATGATGACCATGGGCATCAGGTGGGCGATGCGGTATTAAAACATATTGCAAGAGCAGTCTCTAAATTAATACGAGCGAATGATTTTTTTGCTCGTTTGTCAGGAGATGAATTTTGTTTGGTTTTAGAAGAGACAACCTCTGAGAAAGATTTAGAGGTGACATTGAATAAAATTTTAAACGTGATTGCAACGCCTTTTGAGATAGAAAACAAAACGATTTTGGTCACGATGAGCATTGGTGTTGCGGTGTATCCTAAGGCCGCAGAATCGGCAGATGCATTATTGAAACATGCAGATGAAGCGATGTATGCTGCAAAGCGAAATACAAAAAATACATATGTTATTTATTGAATTTGATTTCGTCGAGTTTTGCTGCAATACGCGCCTGTAAAAAACGGTCTTTTGTTGACAGTGTTTTTGCGAGCTTAAACAATCTGCGCGCTTCTTTTGTGTTTCCTTGTAATGCATGACATTCTGCATAAGTAAAGTAAGCATGCGCTTTTTGATGATCATCAGATGCTGCGCGGGCAAGCGCATAACAAACGGGTAAATCACGAGGAAAGGTACGATGTGCTTGTAGTAAGGTCTGAGCGGCATGATGGGTTTGATTTGCCGCTGAATACGCATTGGAAAGTGCCATAATTAAGGCATAATTCTCGGGGTGATTTTCAAGCAGTGCCAGAAGGCGTGTGATGGCATCTGTATTTTTTTTAAGTTTTGTTTCTGCTTCAGCCAGCGCAATGCTATAAAACAAGTTATCACGATTTTCAGCGGCGAGACTTTGAAAAATATCATACGCTTTTTGTGTTTGATTGGAATAAAGTAAAGTCAATGCGCGTCCGTATAAACACGGATTGTCATTGGTTTCGAGGGTTGGGCAGCGACTGTTATAAGTATCAAGTAATTTTTTGTGTTGTTTGGACGTTAAGTTTCGAATGCGTTCTTTGGCAAGTTGATAGTTCAAGTTTTCTTTGATGGGCTGATGCGCTGTGTTAACCAAACGATGTTCTGCTTCAGCAATACGGTCGTCATCTAGAGGATGTGTGCGTAAAATAGCAGGGACATTGGCTGAGTAATAGCGTGTGTTTTCTTGCATGCGCTTAAAAAACTGAATCATGCCGCGAGGGTCAAATCCTGCACGTTTTAACATGTCCATGCCGATACGATCAGCTTCTTTTTCGTTTGATCGAATAAAATTAATGCTGTCTTGAGCAAACCCACCGAGCGCTGCCATGACAGCACCCTGTCCTAAGGCTGGATTGATTGCTCCGAGTGCTATCCCCGCTAATAATGACGCAAGCATTGGGACTTTCATGTGATGTTGATGTTCAATCATGCGATATAAATGATGTTGTCGGACGTGTGCAATTTCATGTGCCATAACCGCTGCGAGTTCACTCTCGTGATCGCTCATAAGCAACAAGGTGCTGTGGATACCAATATGACCGCCTGGTCCTGCAAAGGCATTGATTTCATTTGATTTCACAATAAAAAAATCAGGCGGAGGAGATACATCTGTTTGGGCGCTTAATTGCTGACCGAGCCGATTAATATATTGGTCTGTTAAGGGATCTCTCAATATGCTGCTCGAATTATTAATTTGTTGAATAAATTCTTTTTCGAGTTCGTCTAGCTCACTGTTTGAGTAAGGGGAGAAAGCAAAGCTCGGCTTAATGAGCAGAAAAACAGATAAAAGTATCAAGCGAAATCGCTGGTGTTGACGCTTGATTGGTGTCTTTCTAGGTATCCATTGTGTCATGAGCCTACTCAAAAATTGAATAATTTGTTATCATACACACACTTTGTTAAACGGTGACTGAATTATGCACGAACCATTTATGCTAGCAGCGCTTCAACAAGCGTGGCTCGGGCGCGGTGTTACAGCACCTAATCCGGCAGTCGGTGCAGTTGCAGTTTCAGATGAAAAGATTATAGCACAAGCATCCCATCCTGGAATGGGGCAACCACATGCCGAGCAGTTATTGCTGAAAGAATTGCCTGATGATTGCTCAGAAATTACGCTATATGTCACGTTAGAACCTTGTAACCACTGGGGTCGAACACCGCCGTGTACACAAGGCATTATTGCGCGAGGCTTTAAACAAGTGGTGTATGCATATGCTGATCCGAATCCTCTGGTCTCTAAAAATGATACAACCGCTTTACTTGCTGAGCAAGGCATTGATGTTGTGCATTATCCATTGGATGAAGTTGATGCATTTTATGCAAGTTATGCTTTTTGGTTGCAAACAGGTAGACCGTGGGTGACGCTTAAAATAGCGCAAAGTTTTGACGGGAAAATTGCAGGGAAGCATGGACAGAGGGTGCAATTATCCAATGACTTATGCTCTAAAAATACACACAAAGAGCGCTTTTATACGGATGTTATTTTGACAACAGCTCGAACAATTGAACAAGATAATCCATTGTTGAATGCGCGTATTAACGGACGAATCACACATAAGCCAATTGCTGTTTTAGATAATAAAAAACAACTGAGTATAGAGGCGAATGTTCATAAAACAGCAAAAAAAATACATATGTATTGTGATCAGAGTTTATTTGATATCTTGCTTGATTTAGGGCGTTTGGGTTATCACGATGTTTGGGTTGAAGCAGGGAGTCAATTATTTAATGCATTGCATAAAGAAAAATTAGTTCAACGTACGGTCTTGTACTTGGTGCCAACGAGCTTAGGCAAAGATGCATTGGCGTTATATCACGATGTAGATCTGTTCACGGACGCAAAAAAAATTCAATGGGATGTATTGGATGATAATTTAAAAGTGACTGTGGATTGGATTTAATTGGAGAGAAGAATGTTTACAGGTTTAATTGAGTCATGTGGCACCTTGTTGCATAAAATACAACACGCCTCTGGTCTGAGGTTGGTGTTTGAGGCAGATTTTGAGCAGTTGGTGTTAGGTGAAAGTATTGCGGTGAATGGCGTGTGTTTGACGCTGGTATTAGATAATATAAAGTATGCAGGATGCCTTCTATTTGATATCTCACCTGAGACACAAGCGCTGACAAATCTGGGATTGCTTGCGACTGGCGATCAAGTGCACCTTGAGCGCTCTTTGCGCGCTTCAGATAGATTAGGCGGACATTATGTGAATGGCCATGTTGATACAATAGCAAATCTACAGAGCATAACATCTGAAGGGGATTGCATCAAAATGGTTATCGGCGGCTTTACAAAACAGCACTGTCGATATTTATGTTTAAAAGGCAGTGTTACTTTAGATGGTGTGAGCTTGACGATTAATGCCGTGAATGAAACATGTATTAGCGTCATGTTGATTCCGCATACGCTATCAAAAACGGTGATGTTAAGCTGGACAGTAGGACAGTGTATTAATATTGAGTTTGATTATATTGCCCGTGTATTGGTTCACCAATTGGGTTCTTTATCAGATTCGACTATACTGTCGTTTTTTGAACGCCCCGGTGAGGGCAAAGAGGTTTTAGTATGACAAACTTTTTTTCCTCAGTTGAAGACGCGCTGATTAGACTTCGTGCAGGTCGAATGGTTATCTTGACGGATGACGAAGCACGAGAGAATGAAGGCGATTTAATTGTTTCTGCTGAGCATATTACGCCTGAAGTCATTAATTTTATGACACATTTTGGGCGGGGGTTAATTTGTTTGCCGATGGCAGGCCACTTAATTGATAAGCTGGATTTGCCGATGATGACCAGCCGTAATCGCTCGCCGTATGGCACCGGATTTACTGTATCGATTGAAGCGGCTACCGGTGTGTCAACAGGAATTTCAGCGAAAGATAGGGCACATACAATACAGGCCGCTATTGCAGATGAAGCAAGACCTAAAGATATTATTTCTCCAGGACATGTTTTTCCATTGCGTGCGCGGGCAGGGGGTGTCTTTGAGCGTCAAGGTCAAACGGAAGGTAGTGTCGATTTAATGCAGCTTTCGGGCCTTAAGTCGGCGGCGGTTATTTGTGAGATTATCAACGAAGATGGCACCATGAGTCGTCGAGATGATTTGCTGGTGTTCTCAAAAAAGCATGATATACCCTTGGTGAGTGTGCGCGATGTGATGCATTATCGAATTCAACAAGAAGTATTAGTGGATGCTGTTGCGACAAGCCGCTTACCTATCCGTACACACGGTGATTTCACCATGACGCTTTTTCAAAACAAAATAGACTCAGCCGAGCATTTTACCTTGATGAAAGAACCGGTGGATACGCAGAGTAATCCGCTCGTTCGAATACATTCCGAATGCATTACCGGTGATTTGTTTGGTTCAACACGCTGTGACTGTGGTGCGCAGCTAGATGCCTCACTTGAGCTAATAGCTAAAGAAGGGGGGGTGCTGGTCTACCTGCGTCAAGAAGGACGCGGTATTGGGCTTACAAATAAACTAAAAGCGTATGCACTTCAAGACACCGGGTTAGATACTGTTGAGGCCAATGTGCATTTAGGGCTTCCGGTAGACAGTCGTGATTATGCTGTTGCATTTCAATTACTTCGTTCATTAGGACTAAAGCAAGTACGCTTACTCACCAATAATCCCCTCAAAATTGAAGCGCTTGAGCAATATGGTATGACCGTGACGGAACGGTTGCCTGTTCAGGTATTGGAAACAACAGACAATCGTGATTACTTGAAAACGAAACGTGAAAAACTGGGACATCTTTTGGATTTGGAATTAAACGCATGAATTATATTAAAGCAAAAGCGACATCAGATAATACATTTCCGATTGCGATTGTTGTGAGTGTATTTAACCGCAAAGTAACGCAAGCACTTCAAGATGGTGCATTAGAGGCCTTAACAAAAGCAGGTTTTTCATCAGAAGCAATTACAGTGGTTGAAGTGCCGGGTGCTGTTGAAATTCCCTTGGTGGCCAAGGCATTAGCAAAAAAAAATAAGTATAGCGCTATTTTAGCCTTAGGCGCTGTGATTCGCGGCGAGACGTCACATTATGATTATGTGTGTGAGCAAGTAAGTCGAGGGTGTCAAGACGTAACACTTGCGTTTGATACGCCCGTTATTTTTGGTGTTTTAACCACAGAAAATGAAGCGCAGGCCTGGGATAGACTGGGCGGCGCACATGGACATAAAGGGCACGATGCCGTAGAGGCCGCATTGGTAATGGTTCAAGTATTAGCAGCAATAAGGCAGACACAATGACAAAATTTTTATTTGTTACAGGCGGCGTTGTTTCTTCACTTGGAAAAGGAATTGCAGCGGCTTCGCTGGCAGCAATTCTTGAGGCCCGAGGGCTTCGTGTGACACTGATTAAATTAGATCCGTATATTAATGTCGATCCGGGCACAATGAGCCCCTTTCAACATGGGGAAGTGTTTGTTACGCGAGATGGTGCTGAGACAGATTTAGATTTAGGTCATTATGAGCGATTTGTTAGAACGCCCATGACAAAACTAAATAATTTTACGGCTGGAAAAGTCTACGAAACGGTTATTAAGAAAGAACGGCGGGGAGACTACCTCGGGGGAACAGTACAAGTTATTCCGCATATTACCAATGAAATAAAACGTGCAATCCATCAGGGCGCTGAAGGCTTTGATATTGCAATGGTTGAAGTAGGTGGAACGGTCGGTGATATTGAATCCCTGCCTTTTCTAGAGGCTATTCGGCAAATGCGAATAGAGCTCGGCTCTGAGCAGGCAATGTCGATTCATTTAACATTGGTGCCTTATATTGCAACAGCGGGTGAAACAAAAACAAAACCCACACAGCATTCGGTAAAAGAACTGCGTTCTATCGGTATTCAGCCTGATGTACTGATTTGTCGTTCTGAGATGCCGTTAACAAGACAAGATATAGAAAAAATTGCATTATTTACTAATGTTGAGAAAGAGGGCGTTATTTCGTTACAAGATGCGAAAAGCATTTATCAAATCCCGATGATTTTGCATGAGCAAGGATTAGATGATTTACTCGTAAAGAAATTCAACCTGGGAGATCTTAAGCCTGCTGATTTACATGAATGGGAAGCAGTTGTTGCAGCTGAGGCATCTCCTGATATGACCGTTACAGTCGGTATGGTTGGTAAATATACTGAATTAAACGATGCTTATAAATCACTGAACGAGGCTTTGTTACATGCAGGTATTCATACGAAAACACGGGTTAATATTGTATATATTGATGCTGAACGTATTGAAAAAGAAGGAACAATGGCGCTAGATGCTGTTGATGCTATTTTAATTCCGGGCGGATTTGGTGAGCGGGGCGTTGAGGGTAAAATAAGAGCAGCTCAATATGCACGTGAAAACAAGCGACCGTTTTTAGGGATTTGTTTAGGAATGCAAGTGGCTGTGATTGAGTTTGCACGACATATCGCAGGCTTAAGCAATGCGAATTCATCTGAGTTTAATAAAAGTACGCCTTATCCTGTGGTCGGATTAATTACCGAGTGGTTGGATGAAGCAGGTCAGGTAAACCTTCGGGATGAAAGCAGTGATTTAGGAGGCACCATGCGTTTGGGTGCTCAAGTTGCAGATCTGATAACCGATTCGTTTGCCCAAAAAGTATATGGGGATGCGCGTGTGATTGAGCGGCATAGACACCGCTATGAAGTCAATAATCATTACGTAGAAGCCCTTGTTCAGCATGGCTTGGTTGTTGGGGCGCGATCGGTTGATGGTGAGCTGGTTGAAATGGTAGAGATTGCTGATCATCCATGGTTTTTAGCGTGTCAATTTCATCCTGAATTTACGTCAACACCGAGAGATAGCCATCCTTTGTTTAAGTCATTTATTATAGCGGCACGTGCGATACATCAAGAAAGGGAGTAAGTGATGAAATTATGTGGATTCGATGTGGGGCTTAATGCCCCTTTATTTTTAATTGCAGGGCCTTGCGTTATAGAAAGTGAAGGTCTTGCACTGGAAACGGCTGGCTATTTAAAAGCATTATGTGAGCAGTTGGGTATTTCTTTTATTTATAAGTCGTCGTTTGATAAAGCAAATCGTTCCTCAGGTGTGAGTTATCGTGGCCCAGGAATTGAAAAAGGGCTCGCTATTCTTGAAAAAGTGAAACGAGATATCGGCGTTCCTGTGCTCACAGATGTACACGAAGACACACCACTTAATGAAGTCGCAAGTGTGGTGGATGTTTTACAGACACCTGCTTTTTTATGTCGTCAAACCAACTTCATTCAAAACGTTGCAAAAACCAATAAGCCTGTGAATATTAAAAAAGGTCAATTTTTATCTCCTTTTGAAATGAAGCATGTGGTCGCAAAAGCAAAAGCGGTGGGTAATGATGCCATTATGGTGTGTGAGCGGGGTGCTAGCTTTGGATATAATAATTTAGTATCTGATATGCGTTCTTTGCATATTATGCGTGAGAGCAACTGTCCTGTTGTGTTTGATGCCACTCATTCGGTGCAATTACCTGGTGGGGGTGATGGCGTGTCGGGTGGTCAACGTGAATTTATTCCTGTGCTTGCACGTGCGGCTGTTGCAACAGGTATTTCAGGTCTGTTCATGGAAACACACCCTAATCCAGAAAAAGCCTTAAGTGATGGCCCAAATAGCTGGCCTTTAGATAAAATGAAAATATTACTCGAGCAGTTAATCGCATTGGATACTGTGTTTAAGAAAACAGGTGAACTGGTTTAATCAGGAATATTAATGCGGAGAGACAGGGATTCGAACCCTGGGAAGGTTTCCCTTCAACGGTTTTCAAGACCGTCGCAATCGACCACTCTGCCATCTCTCCGGGCTGAGAATAATATCGCAATGACCTGATGCTTGCAACAAAATAGTGATGAATTTTCAATATAAATTAAGGTTAAATTGATATTCGCAAAAAAATGACTAATCGGTATAATAAAGGCCTTCATAGAGTGATTTTAATTATAAAGCAGGTTTGGCTGGGTGGCGGGGTTGATGAAAGCAATAAAATATTTGATAGTACTGGGGCTTTTTGTAACCTTGGTGGGGTGTAAAACACTCACAGGGCTTTGGAGTGATTTGAAAAAAGACGACGAAGATGAGGGGCCTTTTAAAGGCCAGTCTGCAAGTAAGTTATATACTGATGCGCGTGCATCCATGAAGAAAAAAGATTATACAGGGGCAATTAAACGTCTGGAAGCCATGGAAACGATGTATCCTTTTCATGATAATGCAGAAAAAGCAGAGCTTGAGTTGATTTATGCATATTATGTTAAAGAAGATTATGTGTCAGCAGGGGCCTCAGCTGAGCGGTTCATTCATTTGTATCCTCGTGCAAAACAAGTTGATTATGCGTATTACATAAAAGCTATGTCAAATTTTCATCAATTACGTGGACCGGTTGCAACCATGTTACCAATGGATCAATCATATCGTGACCCAGGCACTCAATCACAGGCGTACTCTGATTTTGCGACTTTAGTTCAGCTTTTCCCAAACAGTGAATATAAAGCCAACTCAGAACAGCATATGATTTATTTAAGAAATATGTTTGCTAAATCTGAATTAAATGTATCTAAATATTATTTTGAACGTAGGCGTTACGTTGCTTCTGCTGAGCGAGCCAGTTATTTAATTCAGACTTATCCGCAAGCATCAAGCGTTAAAGAAGCACTTGGGGTTTTGTATCATGCCAATCAGGCGTTGGGCCTTAATGATGCAGCAAAGGATGCGCTGAAAGTGTATCAAGATACTTACGGTGGTAAGCCGCCAGAGGTCGGGTTATCTTAAATCTGAAAGGAGTTTGTTGAATGACAGCCACGACAGTGCCGTATATTTTAGTTTTATATTATTCAAAAAATGGGGCTGTTGCATCGCTTGCACAACATATTGCACGAGGTGTTTCACAGGTTGATGGTATTGAAGCACGCTTACGTACAGTACCCCCGGTTTCAACCACGTGTGAAGCCGTCGAAGCATTAATTCCTGATGAAGGTGCGCCCTATGTTTCTTTAGATGATTTACAAGGTTGTTCGGGGCTTGCACTTGGGAGTCCGACACGTTTTGGTAATATGGCGGCACCGGTTAAATATTTTTTAGATGGCACGGCATCGCTATGGCTTTCAGGGGCGCTAGTTGGTAAGCCCGCAGCTGTCTTTTCTTCGACGGCATCAATGCATGGTGGTCAAGAAACAACATTGATGAGTATGATGTTGCCTTTAATCCATCAAGGCATGTTACTTATGGGGCTTCCGTATACAGAATCGGCTTTAAATACAACCGAGCAAGGTGGTACACCTTATGGGGCAACGCATGTAACGGGTGTATCCGGAGAAAAACCATTGAGCCCGGATGAAATCAGTTTGGCTAAAGCACAAGGGCTACGCCTTGCGAAGGTTGCTGTCCAGCTGATGTCAGGAGAATAATGAATGCGTGTGATTAGTCTTAATGCCAATGGAATTCGTTCTGCAGCACGCAAAGGATTTTTTGAATGGTTAGAGCAACAATCTGCTGATTTTATTTGTATTCAAGAAACCAAAGCACAACGTGAGCAACTTGAAGCTGATCCTACTTTTTTTCCTCAAGGTTATTATTGTGAGTATGTTGATGCAGTTAAAAAAGGCTATAGTGGGGTTGCGATTTATGCGCGGGAAAAACCTGTTTCGGTGGTTAAAAGCTTAGGATTTGAATTAAGTGATGTCGAAGGCCGTTATTTACAATTTGATTATCCTGGCTTGAGTGTCGCATCCATTTATTTACCCTCAGGCACAACGGGTGACATACGTCAAAATGTTAAATATGATTTTTTAGAGCAGTTTCAAATGTATTTAAATACGCTTAGAGCATCGGGGCGTGCCTGTATTGTATGCGGTGATTATAATATTGCGCATCACAATATTGATATTAAAAATTGGCGACCGAATCAAAAGCATTCAGGATTTTTACCGGAAGAGCGTGCTTGGCTGGATGACTTGTTTGGGGCAAAAGGCTTTGTAGATGCATTTCGCGAGGTGAATCAATTACCCAGTCAATATACCTGGTGGTCTAACCGCGGTCAGGCACGCGCAAATAATGTCGGTTGGCGGATTGATTATCAGGTGATTACATCCGAACTTGCGCCTTTTGTGCTTGATGCGACCATTTCGCCAGAACCATTTTTTTCGGATCATGCGCCGTTAATAATTGATTATAAAGAGGGATTTCGTGATTAAAATAGCCAGTTGGAATGTCAATTCAATTACTGTACGACTTGAGGCTGTATTGGCTTGGCTAGAAACATCAAAGGCGGATGTTTTAGCATTACAAGAAACAAAAGTGCCTGATGAGCGTTTTCCTAAAGAAGCATTTCTTGAGCGTGGGTATCATGTGGCGTTTTCCGGACAGAAAACGTATAACGGCGTTGCTGTTATTAGCCGTATGCCTATTCAAGATATTGTGACAGATATTAGCGGTTATGATGATGTGCAACGCAGATTTTTGGCAGTGACGGTTTCAGGTGTGCGTGTAGTGAATTTATATGTACCCAATGGTTCGGCTGTCGGTACGGATAAATATGCTTATAAACTCGAATGGTTGGCGCATGTGACGGCACTGATTAAAAAAGAACAAGCAGTTTACCCGAAGTTGGTTGTATTAGGCGATTTTAATATTGCGCCTGATGATCGAGATGTACATGATCCAGCGCGTTGGGCAGGTTCGGTTTTAGTTAGCCCGCCTGAGCGTGCTGCTTATCAAGCGTTAGTAGCAACGGGTTTGACCGATAGTTTTCGATTATTTGATCAAGAAAACAACGCATTTAGTTGGTGGGACTATCGTGCAGCAGGTTTTCCTCGTAATCATGGCTTGCGTATTGATTTAGTGCTTTTGAGTGATGCCTTGAAATTAGGGTGTGTTGAAAGTCAAATTGATGTTGCACCGCGTCGTGCCGAACGTCCCTCTGATCATGCACCTGTTTGGGTTGTTTGCAATTAAAATTAGGTCGCCATGTTGCTTTATAATTCACATGTTATTTTAAAAGAACATGGATTTTTTAAATTATTTTTATTTTTCATTTCAATAAGTTAGGTAAAAATAGACCAAAAAAAGTAAAGGAACTGTAAAGGCTAATTAAAATAAGCTTGACAATGAATAAGGTTGATTTACAATCTTTGCTCCAAGTGGTTAATTTAATCACATGGCCGAGGTGGTTTGTAGTTAAATTTGTAATTTGTGATTTTTTAGGAGTGTTAGTGATGACGAAATTAACAATGAAAGATAGTGTAATGGATATTTTAGAAAAATCAGTAAACGAAGCGCTTGCTGGGGTATTTAAAGGGTCCCAACCAGCGTTTAATGCAAGTCAAGCAATTCTTAAAACCCTTCAAGGCAACGCTGCAGATGCTGCTGAAGCAGTGTATGTAAAAGAAAACCCAGAAGATAAGCCAGAAGCTGCACTAGACGGGGAGCCAGAAGCGCCAGCAGAAGCTGCACTAGACGGTAAGCCAGAAGCGCCAGTAGAAGCTGCACTAGACGGTAAGCCAGAAGCGCCAGTAGAAGCTGCACTAGACGGTAAGCCAGAAGCGCCAGTAGAAGCTGCACTAGACGGTGAGCCAGAAGCGCCAGTAGAAGCTGAACCTGCTATTGATGAAAGAGCAGAAGCAATTAAAAAAACACGCGCTGACGCTGAAGCGACTGTTTTAAAAACATTTAAACCAACACATCCTTTGCATGGTTATGCCTTGGAAGTTGAAGCGGCACTTGCTAAATTACCAAAAGCAAAAGAATTAACAGAAGTACAAACGCAACAATTCAGAAAAGACATTATCGGCGCGCAATCAAATGCAATTGCAGGCGCTCAGAAAATTGGAGATCCAGGGTTTATTAATGAGTTAATGAACTTTTTTGATAGAGTTCGTATTGCACTGATTTCAATTGTGGTTGTTCCAGCTGCACTGGTTTCTGACAGAGCAAATGACTACAAAGGTCAATTGCACAATCGATTCTTAGCGGGTGCACACACACCAACAAGCAGAGATGCAGCGAATAGTGCATTAATGCAGCCTGAGCAAGCAAACGCTTACTTTGATGAATTGAAAGAAGCTGGTAAAGATGCAGCTACTCCAGTATCTGCAACAGCAATGAGTATATAAGTAGTTATTGCTGTAGTGCAGGATAAAAAGCCCCTTAAAAGGGGCTTTTTTAATGATGATTACAATCATACATCAATACCGCCATTGATTTTTTCAACATGCATGCTAAAATGGCACGCTTGATTATTGAATGATTATTTTAAGAGAGTTTTACCGATGTCAATTCATCCAGATTATGAAATGATTAACGTGACTTGCAGTTGCGGTCATACCTTTGAAACACGCTCAACATTGTGCAAAGACTTAAGTATTGAGGTTTGTTCTCACTGCCATCCGTTTTATACAGGTCAGCAGCGTATAACCGATACGGGTGGACGTGTTCAACGTTTCCGTGATCGTTATAATATCAAAAAAGCAGATGCTGCTAGCTGAAGCACAATAACGATACCATAAATGATGTAGTGAGTGAGATGATAAGATTTTAAATCATAGGCGCACGAAAAATGCGCCTTGTTTTTGTAAAATCACTGAGACTGACTACATTCAATATTGAACGAACCGAGTAGCCATTTTGACAGATGATTTATTGAAACAACGCGCACTTCATTATCATGCTTTTCCTAGTCCTGGAAAACTATCCATTAGCCTGACCAAACCAACAGAATCCCAAGATGATTTATCACTGGCTTACACGCCAGGGGTAGCTGAGCCTGTATTAGCCATTGAAAAAAATTCTAAAGATGCATTTCTTTATACAGCAAAAGGCAACTTGATTGCTGTCATGACGAACGGCACGGCAGTGCTTGGCTTGGGTAATGTGGGTCCGTTAGCGAGCAAGCCGGTTATGGAAGGCAAAGCCGTTTTATTTAAACGCTTTGCTGATATTGATGTGTTTGATATTGAAATGGACGCAGATAACCCACAAGCGTTTATTACAGCAGCCAAATGCATTGCGCCTACATTTGGCGGGATTAATCTTGAAGATATTAAAGCGCCTGAATGTTTTGAAATAGAGCAGTCATTAATTGAGCAGCTTGATATTCCTGTATTCCATGATGACCAACACGGTACAGCCATTGTCGTTGCAGCAGGTTTGCTGAATGCATTAGAGCTACAGGGTAAAAAACTCTCAGATGTTAAAATTGTGTGTATTGGAGCAGGTGCAGCGGGTATTGCATCTATGCGTCTTTTAGTGGCATTGGGTGCTAACAAAGCAAACATGCGATTATTAGATAGTAAAGGCGTGATTCATGACGGTCGCGAAGATTTAAATCCTTATAAGTTTGCATTTGCAACCACCTCCAATGAGCGAACACTGGATGAAGCCTTAGTGGATGCGGATGTGTTTATTGGTGTCGCAAAACCTGATTTATTAACGCCGGCACTTTTGAAATGCATGGCACCTAAACCCGTTTTATTTGCGCTATCTAATCCGAGCCCTGAGATTCGACCCGAGCTTGCGCGTGAAGTTCGAGATGATTTGATTTTAGCAACAGGGCGAAGTGATTATCCTAACCAAGTCAATAATGTCTTGTGTTTTCCTTATGTGTTTCGTGGCGCACTAGATGCACGTGCAACCTGCATTAATCAAGCCATGCAAATTGCAGCTGTTGAAGCCATTAGACAGTTAGTACACGAAGCTGCCCCAGACGATGTAAAACGGAACTACCCAGGTGTGAAACATTGGGAGTTTGGTTCTGAATACATTCTTCCAAAGCCAATTGATCCTCGCTTAAGAACGTGTGTATCGCGCGCGGTGTATGACGCCGCAATTGAAAGTGGTGTGAGTACACTTACATCCAGTGTGGATGAATAAGACAGTTTTAAAAGGAGAAACGTATGCCATTAAAGTCTAAACGCACCCTGATTATCGGTTGGGTTATTTGTGGAATAGGCGCTGTTTTTTATTCATATGAGTATTTGTTACGTATCACACCCAGTGTAATGGAACCTGCACTGCGTGAGCACTTTAGCTTATCAGCGACAGGGTTTGGTATTTTTTCAGCATTCTATTATTACGCCTATGTACCTATGCAATTACCCGTAGGTATTTTAATGGATCGCTGGGGACCAAGGCGTTTATTAACGCTGGCCTGCGCACTATCTGTTCTTGGTATTTGGATTTTTGCTGGAACCTCAGTGGTGAGCTTCGCAACAGCCGGTCGATTTTTAACAGGCTTTGGTTCTGCTTTTGCATTTGTAGGTGTTTTAAAACTAGCAACTATTTGGCTTCCAGAAGATAAATTGGCAATGGTTGCAGGGCTTGCAGCCGCATTAGGTACTATCGGTGCAATGGTAGGTGATAATCTACTCGGCGCAATGGTATTAAAATTAGGCTGGCAGAAAGCCGTTCATTTGGTAGCACTGTTTGGATTGTTTGTGATTGTGCTCATGTGGTTTGGTCTTCATGATAAGAAAAATCATATAGAAGACGATGGTGGGACCGTTACGAGCTTTAAAGATGGGCTAAAAGATTTAAAGTATATATTAACCAATAGACAAATTTGGATTAATGGTGCTTTCGGGTGCTTAATTTATTTGCCGACAACCGTTTTTGCAGAGCTTTGGGGAATTCCTTATTTATCTCATGCGCGAGGTATGTCTTTACCTGAAGCCGAGTTTGCAAATTCATTGGTATTTCTTGGTTTCATGTTTGGTGCACCTACATGGGGTTATTTGTCTGATCGCTTGCATCAACGTAAAAAACCCATGTTTTTTGGCGCTTTGGGTGCGGCTATTATGATGACGTTGGTTTTATATTTACCGGATGTTAAGTCGCATACGTTATATTTTATGATGTTTGTTCTGGGATTATTTTATAGTGTTCAAGCCGTTGTTTTTGCTGTGGGTCGTGAGTTAAGTCCAAAAGAAGCCGCAGGAACAGCTATCGCAACGACGAATATGTTTGTCATGCTGGGTGCAATGCTATTACAGCCTCTTATTGGCAGTTTACTCGACCACAGTGTGGTATCCCGATACGGTGACAGCTTGTCATCTGTTTATTTAAACGTAGATGGTATGCGTGAGTTATATACTGTCGGAGATTATCAATTTGCTATGGTCGTCATGCCAATAGGGATTTTTCTTGCTGCAATCTTAGCCCTCTTTTTGAAGGAGACGCATGCCCATGCGAGATGTAATCTTGACAAATCGTAAACACTTATTATTTGGCATCACCGTTTGCTTAGTTGGTGCCTTGTTTTATTGCTATGAATTTTTACTTCGTATTTTACCGGGTACATTACAAAGTGAGCTGAGTATTGCTTTTGGCCATATCTCAGCAACCACATTTGGCCAGCTTGCAGCGCTTTATTACTTTGCTTATTCTCCCATGCAGCTGCCCGTTGGTATGTTAATTGATCGCTTTGGCCCACGGCGTTTGTTATCGTTTGCTTGTTTGTGTTGTATGCTCGGCTCTTATTTGTTTATGACCTTTTCTTCGCTATGGATTGCAGGGATTGGTCGTCTTTTGGTCGGTTTTGGTTCATCTTTTGCTTTTGTTGGCAGTTTAACGCTCATGATGCACTGGCTACCCCGTCGTTACTTTTCGTTAGCAACAGGCTTAATGACAACCTTAGGGATGTTGGGTCTAATGTATGGCAGCATTAAAATCACAGCCCTTTCAGAAACGCTCGAGCTCACACAAGTCTTAATGCTTACAGTGATTGGAGGGGGAGTTTTAACACTTCTCATTTTTTTCGTGGTGCGTGATGGCCCCGGTGCTGAAAAAACGCAAAATCACGCCTTGGGTGAATTTTTCTCGCAGGTGTGGCGCGTTCTCATTTCGAGAGAGGTTTGGTTGATTGGTCTTGTTGGCGCATCATTGTATACCTCATTGTCTGTCTTTGGTGAGCTTTGGGGTAAGTCTTACTTAGAGCAAGCACATCATTTAACTAAAATGGAAGCAGCAAAAGGTGTTTCTATGATGTTTTTAGGTTGGGCTGTGGGCGCACCATTGGGTGGATATTTTTCGGATAGAACGGGTCGACGTAGATTATTTTTAGTGGGTGGCGCATTTTTTTCATTGCTTTGTATTGCTGCGATTTTATATGTACCGCATTTATCTTACGCTTTCCTGAAAATATTATTGTTTTTATACGGCGTATTTAGCGGAACAGAAATTATTGCATTTGTGATGGCAAAAGAAAGTAGTGGTGCTGAACTCTCAGGAACAGTGTTTGCTGTTATTAATATGATAGTGACGCTCGGAGGGCTTATTTTTCAACCGCTGGTTGGGTTCTTACTTGATTTTCATTCAAAAAACACATCAGTAACCCATGTCGTTGTATATACCGTATCTGATTATCAACGTGCATTACTTGTCTTGCCACTTTCTCTGATTGGTGTGATGATTATTGGAGGCTTTTTAAAAGATACATGTCGCTTAAAATAGAGGATTACATGCGCTTGAATTCTAAAAAATCGGTGTTAATGGGTTGGTTTATTTGCGGAATTGGCGCATTATTTTATTCTTACGAGTATTTTATACGGATTACCCCAAGCGTAATGGAGCCTGCTTTGCGCGAGCATTTTAATTTGTCTGCAATGGGCTTTGGTATTTTTTCTTCGTTTTATTATTATTCGTATGTTCCAATGCAGCTTCCGGTTGGTGTCTTAATGGATCGCTGGGGCCCCAGACGCTTGTTAACCTTGGCTTGCGCCGTTTCTGTGTTAGGTATGTGGTTTTTTGCAGCAACCGATTTGGTAAGTTTAGCCGCTACAGGTCGTTTTTTGACAGGGTTTGGTTCAGCGTTCGCATTTGTAGGGGTTTTAAAACTTGCAACGATTTGGTTGCCTGAAGATCGACTAGCACTCGTTGCGGGTTTAGCAACAGCGCTTGGTACGGCTGGCGCAATGATTGGTGACAATCTTCTGGGCGCGATGGTGAGCCAGGTGGGTTGGAAAGTATCTGTTAATTTGACAGCACTGTTTGGCTTAGGATTATTGTTTGTCATGTGGTTCTGTATTCATGATAAAAAAAAGCATCCTGAAGATGACGGCGGAACCGTCAGCAGTTTCAACGGTATATGGATTGATTTAAAGCTAATTGCAAGCAATAAGCAAATTTGGATTAATGGCGCTTATGGCTGTTTGGTTTATCTGCCAACAACCGTTTTTGCTGAGCTTTGGGGCATACCCTATTTATCCTATGCCTATGGTTTGGATTTGCCTGCTGCAGAATTAACTAACTCTATTTTATTTATGGGATGTATGTTTGGTGCGCCTTTGTGGGGGTATTTATCTGATCGCATCAAACAGCGTAAGTTGCCTATGCGTATTGGTGCATTTTGTGCCTGTATTCTTATGATCTTAATTTTATATTTTCCAGAGATAACAGGACAAAGCTTGTATTTATCTATGTTCTTTCTCGGATTTTTTTATAGTGCACAAGCCATTGTTTTTGCTGTTGGCCGTGAATTAAGCCCTAAAGAGGCGGCTGGCACAGCAATTGCAATGACCAACATGTTTGTGATGTTAGGGGCCATTTTCTTGCAGCCGTTGGTTGGTAGAATTCTAGATTGGTGTGTGCTTGCACGCTATAAAGGCCCACTTGCTATTAATTTATTGAGTGCGGATGAAATAAAGCAGCTGTATACAGCTGCTGATTATCAATTGGCGATGGCTGTGATTCCTATTGGTATTTTTATTGCGGCAATACTTACTTTCTTTTTGAAAGAAACACATGCACATGCAGCAAAAAAACCAGCGATGTAGATACTACATCGCCATGATGTTCATGCCCATTTTCTCGTATAAGTTATACATAATCCACATGGTACCAATGATCAAAACAGCCACCATGAGTATAGTGAACAAGAAACTAATTAAACTCCAAGATACATTTGAATGAGAATTTAAATGCAGAAAAAACACGACTTGAACAAAAAACTGAATGAGCGCAAGGACGCCTACACTAATATATAGCGCTTGGGCTGGTAAAATATTGCAAGCAATGAGATAAAACAACAAGAGCGTAAACGCAACCGATATAGTTGATTAATTTTAAAATGACCCAGCTACGTAACGCGACTTGTTCGCGTTATCCAGTTGATTAACTCATATTGACTGGATGCCGTGGACAAGCCACGGCACGTAGGGATTCTCTTATGGTTCACTTAAGAATCAAATCACTATACTGTATTATAAAATGGTGCAGGTGAGGCGATTGCCCATTCTAACGTGCGGCCATTCCATGGATCTCCTGTTAGATCGCGATACCCGTCTTTGTTTTTATTTTTGAGGCTGACAATAATTTGTAGCACTTGAAAAACAACACCCAGCGCAATAATACCTGCTCCAATCGCCGCGGCAATTAGACAAGGTTAAAATCCAGTTGCTGCATCATAGTGATACATCCTACATTCCCGCGATCTCCCGGTCGATTCCATAAATTTGACAAGCAGTCGCACCAAATAGTGTAATTATCTTACATTTCAGGTCGTCAAGATTAGCGATCATAGCTTGAGTGCCTGTTTTGATAATTGATATCCCTTCC
>JAHZKG010000029.1 GCA_022600515.1 Gammaproteobacteria bacterium | reverse complement strand
CTTGAGTCGACCGGCCATTTGGGAATTGGCATAACGGAACGGACGGATGTAGACAATGCTGAAACAGCCGCTGTAATTTCTGGTGCTACCGTTTTTGACTCCCCTCGCTCTTGAAGCTCAACAGTTGCCGTTGAGGTTAAGGCCATCAAAATACCAAACGTCGCAACATAAGACGCACACATCGTCACCAAGGCTTTCACTTGACGCGAATCTAATGCGTTTAATCTTTGAAAAAGCGTTTGTGTTGGATCAACTTGCTGCTTTTGCCCCATCCAATAGGCAATATCTTTTGCAATATCCTCAGGAACAGCTTGTTCACGTAATTGATCCAATACTAAATTATGCAAGCATTTGTTAAGACCCAATTGCCCTGCCAGGGTCACAGCGCCAAAAATTGCATAGGTTTCGCCTAACCCCAAACTTGGTACAGCTGAAGAGGCCGCAAGCAAAGCCACTGTGGGTGTAAGTCCGCCAATGCCAGCAACAAACGCCATTAAATCAGAGGGCCCTTTTCGAAACACCTGGCTCATCCAGCTTCTGCTGGGCTCACTGCCGGTCATTGCCTGATAGCGCGCATTGCTCTCTTCGACTGTATCGTTTGGTGCACTCCGTGCGCACATCGGCATGGCTGCTGAAAAGGTTGCAATGCCTGCGCCTGAGAGCATATTAGCGAACAGCAACCCCCAATACTCTAAGTCATTGGCTTGAATATTAGGCACGTCTGATGTTTTTACAAAATAGAGGATCCCGACTAAGCCACATAAACTAAGCGTTAAGAGCTGAGAAATCGCCTCTTTTCCCTGACCTTCATCCACTTTTTGCGCAGCCCAGAATCGAAGCCCACCGCCTAATGCCGTGGGGGCTGCCGCAAGCATCATCCGCTGAAAAGAAGTAATTTGTGTCAGCTCTCGCGCAACAACGCCGCCTAAAATATAGGGTGCAAACCCAAGTGCATAAGCAAATAACGGGGCCAAAAAATTACTAGCAGGGGTGCCTTTCACTTGCTCCATGGCCTCCTGGTAGGGCCTGAATTGCGGCGGAATAAACCGTGTGATTAAATCAGATTGGCCGTTTTTTTTCATCACGGCAAAAATATCGGGTCCGTCAAAGCCTAGGCCTGGAAACAATTCAGCCTCTAATACTTGATAAGTCTCATACACCTCTGAATTATCTTGTCTTATGTCGTCTATGAACTCAGAAAAAGTCGTTGCTGATGAGGCTTTCATTGCGTCCATTAGCGCAACCACCGCTTGAAATGCATTGACTGCTTCGTCTGATGCAGGTGAGTCCGTGGCCCATGCCTGCCCCCCTTCCATTACTTGTTGAATAAACGGGGTGACCTCACCTGGGGGCGCTTGCATCAGTGTTGTAAGATTTAAACTTCGAAGCAAGTCTTGAAACTCTGAAAATTTAGAATCATCTAAATCTTCACGCAATGTATCTACAGCTAAAGGCATGTTTATTTCCACTTATTATATTGATTAAATTTCAACTCAAATGCGTTCGTCTATCCCGCATGGTTTCTATGCTGTTGAGTACTGATTGATGACATATTTTTTGCATGATAGGAATATCTTGCAGTGGGGTACCGGCTTGTATTGCATGCGCAATGAACAGACTATCTTGCCATGTTTTTTCATTTTTTCGCGCACCGGCTTTAAGCCACAACGCCACCCATAAAAAATGAAATGCCCACGCGTCACGCGCAGCTTCCATTTCAGTTTGAAATACAGCGGCTATTGCTTCTTCAAATCGACAGGTTTTAACGCCATCCACAAAAGAACAGCAGCTATTCACTACTTTATCTAATCGCTCATTTTCCAGATACCAAGAGGTCGCAAATAATTTGGTTTCAATCCAGCGGCTGGAGCGTTTAAACGATGCTTCAACCACGGTTTCAGTAAACGGCTCAATTTGAACGCTTAATTCATCGATTAAACGCGGTACATCTAAGCACTCAGGCGTAAAGTGCACCCCAAGCGCTTCTTGTAACTCTAAAAAGTGTAGCCCCGGCATATTGCCTTTTTCAAGTGTAAGCGCTAAAAAATGATTCGTCACCATACAAATATAATTTAAATCAACACGTCGTAATATCACCCCATCATTTAATACATCATGGCAGTAACGTGTCACTTCATCGACCGTAATCCCTGGTGTTACCCAGGCGTCTTTGATGCCAAAACCATCTTTAAATAACATGCCAACAAGCCGTGTTGAGCGGCCCGCTTTTAATTGCAAGAACACCCCTTCAGCACCCCCGCCGTCAATTTCACTGGCTTGCATTTTAACGAGCGTTGCAGGGGAAATTTTAGCAAATACGACGCCTTTTTTACGCTGTTCCCGCAACCAACGGGTTATCATGTCTTGATACGCCTCCGGCATCCACATTTGAATGGCTTGTAAGCGTGACAATGAAATAGAGCTCAGTGTAAGGCTTGATATAAGATTATCTAATGCGAGAATGACCATTTCCCGAACATCTGCTCGTGGATGTAGTAGAGCCAACAGCGCTGCATCTTGCCCTTCTTCTATGCTGCACAAATCTACCATTAAACCACCGAAAAAATCGGTCGGCATCGCATGGCTCTGCGCAAAGAAATGTGCTGCAAGTTCAAACGCATTCAAATCAGCGAGCTCTTTAATTAAATCACGCATCGACTCAATGTGATCAACCCCTTCATCCTCAAACGCAGCGCTTTCTTCTTCAGCAAGTGCTAAGTACATTTCTTGTAAGGCAGGCGAAAGTGGCACCTGGGCATCATAGAATGCGCCCATCATCGGCAACCAAAAATTAATACTCTGTGTGCTTTTCTGAATAACAGAAACCAAACAGTCCATTAAATTACCGAGTGCTTTTTCTGCACGTTTGTTGCCATTGTCCGCCGCAAAATGTAACTGTGAGACACACACATCTAAAGCAAATAAACACGCCGAATAGAGCGCTTGATTATCAGAAAGCGTTGCTTCATCGATTGTTGCTATTATTTGAACTAATGCAGGAGGCAACGTAGGCTCTTCTAAAAACTGAGGCGGCTCATCTGCGAATGGCTCTTTTCCTGAGGCAATCAACGTCGCCGCATCCACAACCCACTGACCTAATATTTCAACCGGTGTCATCATGTAGGCCCCTTCTCAACGGCTCTTGCGCACCCATGCTCATCAATTGCAACAAAAGTAAACGTACCTTCGGTGACTTGTTTTTTTTCCGCGGTTACAAACTCTTCTTTCCATACTTCCACTTTGATGGCCATGGATGTCTTACCCAGACGAATGAGATGCACATAACAGCTGACGACTTCACCTACATGAACAGGCTCCAAAAAGCTCATGGAGTCAATTGCAACCGTCGCAGCACGCCCTCTTGAGCGCTGTTTGGCTAAAATACCTGCCGCTAAATCCATTTGTGACACAAGCCAGCCCCCAAAAACATCACCATTTGCATTGGTGTTCATTGGCATCGCTAATGTTTGAATGGCTAATTCACCGTGTGGCATTTTTGTCATGATAACCCCGGCTTCAACTTGGCAAATGCATCTGCCATTGCTGTATTCACTAACACTGGCACATGCGCGTCTTTGACCTCTTTATTTTTACGCTTTTTCTTTGGAGCCTCAAGTAATACAGCTGGCTTTGCTTGTGCTTTCATTCCGAGCGCAATGCGGTGCTTGGCGGCATCAACTTGCAGCACGGTCACACGCACAACATCTCCTACATATAATATTTCATGCGGATCACGTACAAAACGCTCTGCCAGTGCTGAAATATGCAATAAGCCCAAAGGATAAATGCCTATATCAATAAAAGCACCAAAAGAGGTCATGCGGGTCACAACCCCTTCTAACATCATATTGGGCTTTAAATCTTGAATTTTTGTTATCTCTGGGTTAAAAACAGGTTGCTTAACAACCGATTTCAAATCGGTCCATGGCAGGCGTAGCGCATCTAAATATCGCTGCTCATCAGGTGGCCGTGTGTCTAACGTATCGAGCAAAGCATAATCATTGGGATGCATTCGGGTCATATCTAATGCATTGTCTCCGTTTGGAACACGTAAAAATCCTGCGGACTGCTCAAAGCATTTTGAGTCCATCCCTGGTACCTGCTTTAACGCCTCTCGTGTCTGAAATACGGTGTTTTTTTCACGATACTCAACCACTGTTTTAGCCAAGGCCAAATCAAACCCTGAGATATAACGCAAAAGTGCTACAGGCGCTGTATTAACATCAACCCCTATACGATTCACAGTATCTTCTATCACGCCCGTCAAAGCGCGGGCTAATCGTCGTGGATTGACTTCATCTTGAACATCACCAAACTGCATCTGATTGGTCGGAACGTTTAATAATTCAAGCAGTGGATTATGTAATCGCCGAGCAATAGATGCCGCCCCGGGCAAGACACCGATGTTTCGCTGCATGCCGGCTTCATCCACCACACAAGAAGTAATCGGCATATCAGGGTAACGCGCTTGAAAACCAGCCAATAAAACTTTCATGGCTTGAAAATGCGGTCCATTCCCAATACCAACGCTTTTTATTTGATACGTTGCTATATATTTTGCAAGCACTGTAATGGCATTATGTCGGCGAAAATCTGGGCATAAAGGATGCAGCGTAGAGGTATCTAACAATGCCCCATGTTCATCAATTACAGCAATGCCTAGCCCACTCATTCGACGATCGGCATATAATCCCATGACAACACCTGCAGCGGCTTTAGGCGCCAAGAGTACACTCTGAAGCTGCTTCTCAATGCCATAAATCATTTCATCGTCTGAACGTGTTCGCAAACGGGCTAAAATATCGACCTCAACCTGAGGGAAAATCTTCGTTTCCCAAAGCGTTTGTATGGTTTCTTTTGATTCATCTTTAAGCTGTGCTGCTAAATACGTTTCACAAGCTGCTACATCTTGAAAGGCAAGATGCAATGCCAGTGCTTTGTCTCGGCGCCCACGAAATAGTAGATGCAAACGACGCGCAGGTATACTCTGAAGGGGCGCTTTATCATACACATACTCAGACCATTTCAGCTTGCTGATATTATTTTTAGCGTGTTTTTTTGGTTTTTTGCTGCTTTTTATTGGTTTTTTATCCGATAAGACCACAGACGAAATAACGCCATCCACCCATAATTTCTCTCTGAAATACGCTAAAATACTCGCATCTACTTTTGTTTCGCTGATTTTTGCATTACTTTTAGGCTGGTGCTTTAGCTGCTGCTCTTGATAACGTGTACGTTCAGCATCTGCGGCTAACTGTAGCTGTAATTGCCTTAAAGCGGCCGCTTTCATGCCCGCTGTTTCACGTTTCCGATAACGCACAATAAACGGCACACTATTATTTTCACGCAATAACTCAATCGCCACACTAACCTGCGCTTGTTTCAACCGAAACCGTGCAGCTACTTCTGCTGCAACACGCTTTATCTCTTCACTCATGCAATACCTCAAAAAACACTATTTGTACTCACTCAACCGTGACTGACTTCGCCAAATTACGTGGTTGGTCCACATCTGTTCCTTTAGCAACCGACACATGATACGCCAATAATTGTAACGGTAAAGTATAAATAATCGGCGCTATCCAATCGCCGGTTGCAGGGATACTCACACGCTTAGCACCGTTTTCAACCCAAGCCCCTGATTCATCGGCAAAAACAACCAGCTGCCCACCGCGCGCACTGACCTCATGTAAGTTAGATTTCACCTTTTCAAGCAAGGCATCATTGGGTGCAACCGCAATAACAGGCATCTCTTCGTCTACCAAAGCGAGTGGCCCATGCTTTAATTCACCCGCAGGATAAGCTTCTGCATGAATGTACGAAATTTCTTTTAATTTTAATGCGCCTTCAAGTGCAATCGGATACTGCACCCCCCGACCCAAAAATAAGGCATGCTCTTTGTTCACAAATAACGGCGTTAACGCTTTAATTTCAGAATCAATCAATAAAACACGCTCACATTGCTTCGGCAGTTGCCGTAATTGCAAAAGCACCTCATTTGCACGAATTTCATCTGGACATAATGCGGTTGCCAACATTAAAAAAGCGGCCAATTGTGTTGTAAATGCTTTGGTTGAAGCCACCCCGATTTCTCGACCCGCTCGCGTTAAAAACGCATAATCAGATGCACGGACCAGCTCACTTGAGGCCACATTACAAATCGTAAACGTGGCTAAATATTTTTTTTGTTTTGCTTTATGTAGCGCCGCTAGGGTGTCCGCCGTTTCACCTGACTGCGAAATGGTAATAAATAGCGTATTGTCCTGTACAACCACATCACGATAACGATATTCGCTGGCTATCTCGATTTGAGTCGGAATATGCGCCAACGACTCCAGCCAATACTTAGCAACAAACCCCGCATGATAGCTTGTGCCACAAGCAACAATTTGTATTTGTTTGATTTGTTTGAACATCTGAAGCGTACCTTCTCCAAAGCTCGCACGAAGCACATCCAAGCTTGCAAGGCGGCCTTCTAGCGTATCAGCCAACACTTGCGGTTGCTCAAAGATTTCTTTCTGCATAAAGTGCCGGTACGTGCCCTTGGTCACTGTATACGTTTCATCCATCACCGGGTGCGTTTCTCTTGCGACAGCCTCATTGTTCTCATCAAATAATTCCACTGTGAACGGCGTGATGCGCGCACTGTCCCCTTCTTCAAGATAAATCATCGACTGCGCAAACCCACGTAACGCGAGCACATCAGAGGCTACAAACTGCTCATCCACACCAAGCCCGACCAATAACGGACTGCCTTTTCGAAAGGCAACTAACTCATCTGGCTCGGATTGATGCAATACCGCCAAAGAAAAAGCCCCTTTAATTTGCGATGCGGCAGCCTGAACAGCGGCAAGTAGGTGGGATTTATTTGTATTTTTATTATTATTAATTTTATTACTATAATGATAATGAATTAAATGCGCTGTGACTTCGGTGTCTGTCTCAGACAAAAAAACATACCCTGCCTCGCATAACTCTGTACGCAATCTGTCATGGTTTTCAATAATGCCATTATGAACCACTGCAATTTCATCAGCTGAGACATGCGGATGCGCATTTTGCTCACAGGGTTTTCCATGGGTTGCCCAACGTGTATGTGCAATACCCGTTGTGCCACTTAGCCCAATTCCAAGCAGTGCATCAGCCAAGACCTGTACTTTACCCAACGTGCGTACACGCTCCAATGTATTATTAGACCGCAGTAAAGCCATGCCTGCTGAATCATAGCCTCGATATTCTAAACGCCGCAATCCTTCAAGTAATACATTGGAAATGTCTCGTTTTGAAGCCGCTCCAATTATCCCGCACATCACCTTCTCCTAAACTATTCAGCCCTTATGGATTAACCTTGATTAGGCTTCATCAATCGCGAATGTGCTCGCTGCCAATCTCGGTCTTTCGTTGTTTCTCGTTTATCCTGCGTTTTCTTGCCTTTAGCTAAAGCAATTTTAACTTTAATATTATTTCGCTTCCAATATAAAGATAAGGGCACCACTGTGTACCCTTTTCGCTCTATGTGTCCCAAAAGCTTTGCTAACTCACGACGATTTAATAAGAGTTTGCGTGTACGTGTAATATCTGGATACGTATGTTGTGCTGCCGTTGGTAAAGGCTGTATTTGCATACCTAAAAGCCATGCTTCACCGCGCTTTAAAATCACATGGGCATCCGACAGGTTTACTTTCCCTGCCCGCAGGCTCTTCACTTCCCAGCCTTCCAGCACAAGACCTGCCTCAAAATCTTCTTCAATAAAATATTCAAATCGCGCTCTTCGATTATTGACAATCGTTGTACTTTCTTTTGACGAACCACTCATTGTGTCTCTCTTTTGCCTTGTAACAAAAAAACCCAACAAACAATACCATGCGAAGAAGCTTGACGCCACAAATCCACCCACGCACAATAAGGTTCTAGGGTTTAATTCATATCAATGAGGTTCGCCCATGACGACTGACATGACCACTGAAATAAAAGAAAACAAGCTATTCATCCTTGATACAAATATTTTAATGCACGATCCAACTGCTATTTATCATTTTGATGAACACAATGTTTATCTCGCAATGGTGGTCCTCGAAGAATTAGACCAACACAAGACGGGTCTATCTGAAGTTGCACGCAATGTCCGCCAAACCAATCGCATGCTGGTTGAGCTCATGAGTAACGCCTCTTATGACACATTAACCGAAGGCCTGCCGTTATCCGGTGCATTAACTAGCGACGCAAGCCAACGATGCGGGCGATTGTTTTTTCAAACCAGTGATATTGAAAAATGTTTGCCTAAATCATTGCCTGGGCATAACGTTGATAATACCTTACTTGGGATCGCACTCGGCTTACAAAAAGAGCATCCAGACCAACAAATTATTATTGTATCCAAAGATATTAATCTACGCATTAAAGCCGGCATTTTAGGCATCTATGCCGAAGATTATTATAACGACCAAGTGTTAGACGATGTGAATTTGCTTCACAATGGCTTACACAAGCTCCCCAATAATTTTTGGGACACGCATGCCAAAGACATGAACGCCTGGAAAGAAGACGGACGCACGTTTTATCAAATAAACGGCCCGCTTACCGAGCACTGGCACCCAAACGACTGCCTCATGACAGAAGACAAACAATTTCAAGCCATTGTCCAAAAACAAGAAGAAGCTGGTGTGTCTATTGTTCAAATGGCCCGTGATTACACACAACCCAAACATACCGTATGGGGCATCAACGCGCGAAATACCGAGCAAAATTTTGCGCTAAACCTCTTGCTTGACCCAAATATCGACTTCGTAACACTACAGGGCTCCGCCGGCACAGGGAAAACATTACTGACCATCGCGGCAGGTCTGACCCAAGTGCTCGACGACAATCGATACTCAGAAATTATCATGACACGTGTCACCATCCCTGTTGGAGAAGACATTGGTTTTCTACCCGGCACAGAAGAAGAAAAAATGACCCCTTGGATGGGTGCGCTCATGGATAACCTTGAGGTGTTACATAAAGAACAAGAAGGCGGCAGTTTCGGGCAAAATGCAACCCACGACTTATTACAAAATCGCATTAAAATTCGCTCGCTGAACTACATGCGAGGACGCACTTTCCTCAATCGGTTTATTATTATTGACGAAGCGCAGAACCTAACATCCAAGCAAATCAAGACACTTATCACACGTGCGGGCCCCGGCAGTAAAATAATTTGCCTCGGTGATGTCAAGCAAATCGACACCCCTTATTTGAGTGAAACGACGTCTGGGCTTACCTTTGCGGTTGATCATTTCAAGCAATGGGAGCACAGTGCACACATGACGCTCACGCGTGGGGAACGCTCAAGGCTTGCACATTATGCCGCTGAGCATTTATAGTACGCCATTTAAAAACCAGGGTAATTTATGTCTAATCTCGCCATAACCTATGATGACGTCTTACTCGTTCCATCATATAACCATCACGAATCGCGACGTGTTGTTGATATCAGCAACACCGACCGATTGAAAAAACTAACCCTCGAGCTTCCGATTATGAGCTCGAACATGGACACCATTACCGAAAGTGGCATGGCTAACTTTATGCATGAAAAAGGCGGCATTGGTGTCTTACATCGTTTTTTAAGTGTTGAAGACAACATCAAACAATTTAACGCCTGCACCGGCAACACGTTTGTGTCTATTGGTTGTACCGCAGCAGAGCTTGAGCGTGCCGAGGCATTACGTGATGCAGGTGCGCATTATTTTTGTGTTGATGTTGCGCATGCGCATGCAAAATATGTAGGTAAAACACTTAAAAAATTAAGAGCGCTACTCGGCTCACGATGCATCATGGCCGGTAATGTTGCCACCTATGCAGGTGCTGATTATTTAGCGTCATGCGGTGCCGATATTATTAAAGCCGGTATTGGCGGTGGCTCTGTGTGTAGCACCCGTGTTAAAACAGGCTTTGGTATTCCTATGCTCACCTGTATTCAAGACTGCGCGCGCACCGATCGCTCAATTGTAGCTGATGGCGGCCTACGTGCCTCGGGTGACATTGTTAAAGCACTCGCTTTTGGTGCCGACTTTGTCATGATTGGCGGCATGCTTGCAGGTACTGGCCCAACACCCGGTGAAGTCATTACCAAAGACGATGGTACAAAAATCAAACGGTATCGCGGCATGGCATCTCGCGAAGCACAAGAAGGCTTCTTAGGACAAATGCACGAATGGAAAACAGCTGAGGGTGTATCTGCCGAAGTGCCTTATCATGATTCAGAAGAAGGCATTATAGGAGACATCATTGGTGGCTTACGCTCAGGCCTTACCTATGCTGGCGCTGATACCATCAGTGAACTTCAACGTAAACTCAACTACATCCAAGTCACCCCTGCGGGCCGACATGAAAGCTTGCCACATAAGCTCTTGGATTAAGAAACAGTAAAAGCTGCTCCTTCTCTCGCCTGGCGAGGGAAGGTAGCCAAAAGCAGGATGGGCTCTACGTATTACTAGCGCCCTGGCCCGCCCTTATTTTGATTAGCATTATCATCTCCCGGCTTAGGAGCTCCCGGCTTAGGAGCTCCCACAGCGTTGTCCTGCTCGGCACCAAAACGCTGCATTTCCACTGATGTCCCAACTGTATCACTATCTGCAGGATGATTGCCCATGCCGCTCATTGCGTTTGCTGCAGCTCCAGCTGCCACCTTTGCGCCACTTGCTAACGCGTTGCCTGCCATGCTTGCGCCACTTGCTAACGCTCCAGGCGCCGCCTTTGCGCCACTTACTAACGCCCCAGCCGCCATGCTACCCAGAGCAACGGGCCCCCATACGGGAGCCGTAACGACGTGAGCGACTGTTTGCTGCCCTAACATATTCTTTTCATACATATCTTGCGCATTTTTAATACTTGAATTAAGTGCGTCTATACCATCCCCCCGCCCTTCAAAGGTGGCTGCCTGTGGATCTGGGGCTTCCTTATCATCTTTATTATCATCTTGCTGACTGGTTTTCTTTTCGACATTACCAGTGTTTTCTTCTGTCTTATCGTCAGGCTTAGGCGCCGCTGCTTCAGGCTCACCCTGCCCCCCTTCTTTTTTTCTTGCCTCCTCTTTAGCAAATTTCTCTCGAGCAGCTTCCTCTTCATTACCTACCTCTTCTGCGTTCTCAGCCATCACGCCCCCTCATTGCAAAAGCCCGTACAATAAAAAATTAAATCCACCTCATTGAATAAAGTATAGTCATATAGATTAAAAAAACAATCAGATCTTTAATGTCGTATGATGTAGTTCCTTCTCCCGGCTCCCTGCCGGGGAAGGTGCCCGAAGGGCGGCTGGGGGCTATCATTAAAAAGGCTTCATCGACATTGGGTTCATCCCCTTTTGAGCATCTTTATCATTACCCAAACCTGGTACGGGTACAGGGGGGGCTGCCGCTTTCATTTTCTTATCAAATCCCGTCATTTCGGGCCAGCCCCCAACGCCAGGTGATGGCGAATCACCCATTGGCGACATAACCATCACTGAATCCAAGCCGGGCATACCATCCTGCTTATTTTCAACCGCTCCCATCGCCATACCCGCTAAAGCAGCTTCAGGCCCTGCTATCATCGCTGCACTTTCTCCCCCACCGCCTGCCATTGCAGCTTCTGCCCCGCCTCCAGCGCCTGGCATCTCTGGCATACCACCAGCGCCCGGCATCTCTGGCATACCGCCTCCACCAGGCATTTCAGGCATACCTCCACCCCCTATTCCAGGCATTTCGGGCATCCCAGGCATCTCTGGCGTCTTCCCCTTCAGCACATCCCCTACAACGTCGCCGCCTGTCGCTGAATCCATTACATCCGCAGCCTGGGCACCCATAGCAGCCTGAGGCCCCAAAGCGCCTGTTTTTGCAACACCCTTCGCGGCAGACGCAAAACCACCGATAACGGCATCCTTAACGCTGTCTTTTATACTACCTAAAAACGATTTACCTTCCTCTTTTGACGGGGCCCCACTCTCGCTTCCCTTACTTGATTTTTTCTCTTCTTCTTCTTTACCCTCTTCTTCACCAAACATCATGTCATGCATTGCCTTAGCATTATCAATTGATGACTTTAGATTATCCATCCCAGTGATACCCTTCGCGTCATCACCAAGAGCATCAGACGCTTTCTTCTCTGGTTTCTTTTCTTCTTGATCTTGTTTCTTGTTTTTATCTTCTTTATTACTGCCTTTTTTTTCGGGCGTAGGCTTAGGGGCAAGAGCATTAGGTCCTGCTTGCGTTGCCGCTTCTCTATTCATTCTCTCTTTATCAGCAAATGCATCTTGATTTGCTTGGTCTTGACCATCGCTCCCCACCATGACACTCCCCCATTTTTACTTGCAAGACGTAATTGAAAGCTTTACTATTATTACTTAAAGTATAAGCAACATGTTCAAAATAAACCAACCATCTGGATTCCATTATGTTTCAAGCAGAAAACGTTCAAGACACACGCCCCTTTTTTTTTGAAACATGGGCAAAATACAAGCAATCCCAACCACTGACCCCACTTGAAGATCAACTCATTGACGTTATCCTTGCACACCCGGAATATCATGTGGTGTTAGATAACCCAAAGCGTACGGCCGACAAAACTTATTTTGCTGAACTCGGCATGAGCAATCCATTTTTACACATGGGCTTGCACCTTGCGGTTCGAGATCAAGTCAAAACAAACCGCCCTCCCGGCATTCAGAGCGCATACAACACCTTAAGCTCGCAGTTAAAAGCACCGCTAGAAGCAGAACATCAACTCATGCAATGCTTGGAAGACTGCCTTTGGCGTGCTCAGCAACACAATACAATGCCTGATGAATCTGCTTATTTGCAGGCATGCCTTGCCAAAACAACAGCATCTAATTAATCCTCCAGATTTTTATTATATCTTCCCCCCATCCGCCCTTCGGGCACCTTCCCCCGCCCGCGGGAGAAGGGTTTTAATAAGATTTATTTTGTACCTGACCCTATTGATTTTATTTGACGCACCGCTTTTTCTCTTCTATATCCATAAGTATTGCGTCTAAAATTCAAATAGGAACAAAACATGCTACTTACAACGGCGATTATGATATTAGCTCTGAATGCAACCCACACACCGCCTGGCACAGCACTGGCCTATTGGACGCCGTCTGTCGCACCAGATACAAGCTTAAATCCCCCGGACACTATTCAGTCTGATCAACGAAATCAAGAAAGCTCCGCGTTGCCTGCAAGCGCTGGACAACAAGAAAGCGGCAGTGGCACGGTAGAAGATAAAGCAGGTCCAAGCGATGTGAACACAGGGCTTCAAGCTGATCCTGAAGCAGGTGACCATATTGTTCTTCCTCGTGAATAATAGGATTTATTGACAGATTCGGTTAATATAGCAGCCGACCCGATAAAATCTGAACCCATTCACATGACACGTTCTGAAAAAACAACACATTTTGGCTTCGAATCTGTTGCATGGAGTGACAAAGTCTCTAAAGTAGCCGACGTTTTTGATTCTGTTGCCGAACGCTACGACATCATGAACGACCTCATGTCACTTGGCATTCACAGGCTATGGAAGCGCGTTGCTATCACCAAAAGTTTAGTTCGACCAGGCCAGCAAGTGCTTGACTTAGCCGGAGGCAGTGGTGATATCGCGCAATTATTAGCCCAAAAAGTCGGCGCAACTGGGCGTGTTGTGCTGGCTGATATTAACGCAGCAATGCTTGCTGTTGGACGAGACCGCTTAATTGACAAAGGCTTACTACATGCCATTCACTGTGTTCAAGCCAATGCCGAAGCCCTACCTTTTGCAAGTAACCAATTTGATTGTATAACCATAGGCTTTGGGCTACGTAACGTGACAGATAAAGCAAAAGCACTTGCATCAATGTTTCGTGTATGTAAACCGGGCGGCAAACTCTTGGTACTTGAATTTTCCACCCCCACATTCCCAGGCTTAAAACCTATTTATGATGCGTATTCGTTTCACCTTTTACCTAAGCTCGGTGAGTTAATCACCCAAGATGCCGAAAGTTACCGCTATTTGGTAGAATCTATTCGCATGCATCCAACACAAGATGCTTTAAAAACCATGATTGAACAAGCAGGATTTGAAGACTGCACTTACTATAACCTAAGTGGTGGCATTGTTGCGTTACACATTGCCTATAAATATTGAGCTTTCTCTATGATTAAACATTACTCTCTCACAGCCCTACAAAAAGCAATGCATCACGCACTGGCGCTTGACCCCGCCACTGCCCCCAAAATTAAAGCGCTTGATGGCAAAATACTCAAAATTATAATCAATCCGCTGGATGTGTGTTTTTTTATGCAATTTACAGCCAACACCATCGCGCTATTGGCTCAGTATGCCGATGAACCTGATACCGTGATTCAATCGAGTCCTCTAGGGCTCATTCGCTTGAGCCTTTTACCCGCATCAAGCGTGCGATCGTTATTTAATGACCAAATTAAAATAACCGGCGACACCGCATTTGGCCAACAGGTTAAACAGCTGTTTGATGGCATTGATATTGACTGGGAAGGCCACCTGGCCCACTTTACCGGCGACGTCGTAGCACATCAAATTGGCCGCTTTGTACGCAGAGGAAAACGCTTTAAACAATCAATTACAACCTCGCTCAAACACAATATGGGTGAATACATACAAGAAGAAGCGTGCCTGAGCCCCCCGCGAGAAGCATTAGATGATTTTATGAATGACATTGATGCCTTAGCACTCCGTGTTGAACGCCTCGCGGCCCACATTAACCAACACATAGCAGATCATGAAACGTCTTAACCAACTCACACGCTTAGTTTATATCGCTTCTGTTTTAGCCAAAAATGGCCTAGACCAAATGGTTTTTAGCTTACAGATTTTTGCCCCTTTTCGCTTTGTTATGTTTTTAAATCCCTGGAATTGGTTTCGAAAAACTCGAAAATCACCCGGCGTTGCCTTGCGAGAATCCCTCGAAACATTAGGGCCTATTTTTATTAAATTTGGGCAGGCACTCTCAACACGACCTGATATTTTTCCTGAAGAGATTATTATTGAGCTCGCTAAACTTCAGGATAATGTCCCCCCATTTAAAGCCGAGCTCGCACTCGCAATGCTTGAAGAAGCATTCGGTCAATCTGCATTTGACGTATTTGCTGAATTTGATCCAACCGTGCTGGCATCAGCGTCTATCTCTCAGGTGCATGCGGCAACGCTTAAAAGCGGTGAGGCGGTTGTTGTCAAAATTCTTCGTCCCAATATTAAAAAATTAATCCAACGTGATATTAGCTTGCTTAAAAGCATTGCCTCACTCATGCACGCATACTGGCCTGAAAGCCGGCGGTTACGGCCCAAAGAGGTGGTCCGTGAATTTGAACAAAGCCTTTTGGACGAACTCGACTTACAACGTGAAGCAGCCAATGCCAGCCAGTTGAAACGTAATTTTACGCGATCACCACTACTCTATGTGCCCCAAATTTACTGGGAATATACCCATAAAAATATTCTTGTGATTGAGCGTATTTATGGCATTCCAGTCACAGATATTAAAGCGCTACGCGCGCAAGGTATTTCTCTCAAAGCCCTGGCTGAGCGTGGTGTGGAAATCTTTTTTACCCAAGTGTTTCGCGACTGTTTTTTTCATGCTGATATGCATCCTGGCAATATTTTTGTCTCGCCCAAGCATTTAGAAAACCCACAGTATATCTCCGTCGACTTTGGCATTATGGGCGCACTCAGCGAAAGCGATAAACGCTACTTAGCCGAAAATTTGCTCGCGTTTTTCAACCGTGATTATAGGCGCGTTGCCGAATTACATATTGAATCCGGCTGGGTTCAACGCGATACCCGAATCGACGCCTTTGAAAGTGCGATTCGAACTGTTTGTGAGCCTATTTTTGAAAAGCCGCTGAAAGATATTTCGTTTGCTGTTCTTATGTTGCGTTTATTCCAAGTGGCTCGACGTTTTCATATGCAAGTACAACCCGAACTTATTTTGCTCCAAAAAACATTACTGGCCGTTGAAGGCCTAGGACGACAACTGTATCCTGAGCTTGATTTATGGCGCACAGCAAAGCCTTTTCTAGAAAAATGGATGCGTGAGCAAATGGGCCCTCGTGCGCTGTTTAAGCACCTTCGTGACAACCTGCCGTTTCTTATTGAAGAACTGCCTCATATGCCAAAACTCATCAATGACTTACTGGTTTTAAATAAAGCGCAGTCGATACAGCAACACGATGCTAAAAAAACGCCTGCATCCACCCTGCCAACCGCGAAACACAGTCAAATTAGAGGCGCAATTATAGGTAGCCTGATAACGCTACTTGCCCTCGCCGGCCTCCAGCACATGCATTTTTTCTGAGGAATAAGTTCACTATGCAACACAGACCACGCAAACGTTTTGGCCAAAATTTTCTTGAAGATACGTATGTGATTCAAAGCATCTTAGAAGCCGTTAATCCCCAAGCTGATGATAATTTACTCGAAATTGGCCCAGGACTTGGCGCGCTCACGCAGCCATTATTGAAGCAAGTGGACACGCTTACGGCCATTGAAATTGATATCGACCTGCATGCACATTTGAATCAATTAACGCATCCAAAGCATACGCTAAATCTTGTTCGTGCAGATGCGCTAACGGTCGATTTAAAGCCTTTTGGAGATACACTTCGCGTCATCGGTAATTTACCTTATAATATTTCAACGCCTTTGTTATTTCATTTGCTAGACTACGCCCCTCAAATCAAAGACATGCATTTTATGCTCCAAAAAGAAGTGGTAAGTCGCTTAAGCGCATCACCTGGCACGAAAGCATATGGCCGTCTCAGCGTGATCACACAAGCACAATGCGCAATTGAGATGCTTTTTTTGGTCCCTCCTACCGCATTTAATCCAGCCCCCAAAGTGGATTCAGCTGTCGTTCGACTCACGCCGCACGCAACCCAGCCTTCTAAAGCACTGCTTGCCTCACTTGAAAGCCTGCTGGTTCAAGCCTTTTCAACGCGTCGAAAAACACTGGCTAATACATTAAAACCATTACTCACAGCCGAGCAGTTAGCAGCACTTCAAATTGATGCAAAACGCCGGCCTGAAACATTATCAGTGACAGAATACAAAAAAATAGCGAAATATCTTATCAAATAGTGTAAAATAGAATAAATCGCAACTTGCGCTTGGAGGCCTTGTGTTTGAACGACCACGGAAAAAAATAGTTGATAACGCACACGTTCATGGTTTAACCAAAACAGTCCTCCCAAATCAGCTGGTTTTAAAAAACAAACGACCCGAACAAATTGCATCAATTGCTAAAACATCTCAACTAGCGCCCAAGCAGTTCAAGCAACTATGCGACAGCTTGTTATATAACTTACTGAATTATACACAGCAGTTACCCGATACAACCAACAGCTATTTTTCAAGCCCGGGTGGTGCCTTTGAACATGCGCTCAGCAGAACAAAAGCAGCCACCGAGCTCTTTCAGCTCTTTCTCTTAGAAGACCCAAACACTGTGCTATCTAAAACCCAGCAACGCTGGTGGTACGCCTTGTTTTCTGCTGGTTTATTAAGAGGCATTGGCAAGCTCCCGCTAGATTATAAAATTCAATTATATAATGCGCATGGGCACTTAATTAAACCTTGGCAGCCTCTACTTGAACCACTAGGCAGCACTGCGCATGCCTATACATTTGATACAATCAACAGCAACTATGATGATACATTTCGTCAACGGCTTAATATTGTGCTAGCACAGCACCTCATGCCAAAAGAAGGCTTTACTTGGCTTACAGAAGATCTGGATGTATTTGAAGTATGGCTTGCCTTACTTCATGAAGACAGCGCGTCATCCAGAACGCTTGGCTTAATTCTTGACCGGGCAGATGACATTGCTATTCAAGAAGATCTGATTAATTTACCACCGAACATAGACCGCGACCCCGCAAAATCTCGAGGAAAGCCCACCTCATTTATTGATTCGCCACAAGACGATCTGGTAGAGCGAGAGCAATTTGTTGGCAGTGAATTTATCAAGTGGATGCTCATTAATCTTGAAGCGGCTACACTCACGTTTAATCAACATCCGTTATATAATGTCGCAGGCGGCACAATCATTAGCCCCGACACGTTTAAATTATTTGTACGCGAAAGCCCTATGTTTAAAAACTGGCTTTCTGTTAAGCGATCTGTTGAATTGCTATGTATACATGATACCAGCCCCGGTGCGACAGATGACGGGAGCTTAATGCTTAAAGGCTCTATCGGGCTTCCGGGAAGCTTTCAACATCAAGCATCAAAAAATGCAGGCTTCACCGAAACCAATGCCATCGATGCACGTAATCCAGGGGCTCGACGGCACCTCACAGCCAATGGTCAATGGAAGGCCGTCAATAAAAATACAGCCTCCCTCGCCCCAAAGAACACGCCTTATGGCTGATTATGCCATTGGAGATATACAAGGCTGCTATGAGCCTCTCATGCGCTTGCTTGAGCACATTCAATTTGATGCGCACAAAGACACACTCTGGTTTGTGGGTGACTTAGTTAATCGCGGACCCGACTCGCTCAGCGTGCTGCGTTTTATTAAAGCGCTGCCTAACCCCGCTCGCATTGTCCTCGGAAACCATGACTTGCACTTGCTGTGCCAAATATTTCTCCCAAACCAAACGCCGAAGTCAGATGATACCTTGCACGCTATTTTAGCTGCGCCCGATAAAGAAGTACTCGGACATTGGCTAAGGCGACAGCCTTTATTACATTATGATACCGCTTTAAATTGCGTAATGACCCATGCAGGCATAGCTCCCAACTGGACTCTCTCACAAGCAAAACAATATGCCAAAGAATTAGAGCGTGCGCTGCGAGGTGAGCATTATTTAGATTTCTTATCTCAGATGTATGGCAACACGCCCACTTATCTTTCAGATAATTTAACAGCGATTGAACGCCTTCGGGTGATTTGTAATTATTTCACGCGCATGCGCTTTTGTAATCCAACAGGCGCTTTAGAGCTTAGTCTTAAAACCAAACATGCCCCAACAGGGCTCTATCCTTGGTATGAACTGCCCACACGCCACGTGATTAAAGCTGAGTTAATTTTTGGTCACTGGGCTGCATTACAAGGCCTGTGTCCCACGCCACATGTGCATGCTATCGATACAGGCTGTGTATGGGGCGGCCCTCTGACAGCGCTTCGCCTGCAAGATAAAAAACGCTTTACACGCTAAAACATTGAATTTATCCAGAACCTCTACCACACTTAATTTTAAGCTCATACGCATCGCACCAGGGGAACCACATGAAAAAAGGCATGAAAAAAAGCACTCTTTTTTTATCAACTTGTCTTATCTGCCTCAGTACAACCACTGCTTTCTCAGCACAAAAAAATTGGTCTGACTGGCTTGCTGATGTTAAAGAAGAAGCACGTAATCAAGGCATTTCAGAGCAAACCATTCACGCGGCTTTTGCTAAGGTTCATGCCCCAAGCAGACGCATTAAAAACTTGTCAAAATCTCAACCAGAGCAACGTTTAAGTTATACTAAGTATCGCAATTCTCGTATTGATGCATATCGTATTTCTCTCGGCAGAAAAAGATACAAACAATATCAAGAAACACTTGAGGCTATTGGTCGTCAGTATGGCGTTGACCCCTGCTTTATTGTGTCGTTTTGGGGCATTGAAACCAGTTATGGCGGCTACATGGGAAACTTTCCTGTGATTCAATCGCTTTCAACACTTGCTTATGATTCTAAGCGCGCTGATTTTTTCAGACATGAATTATTTACTGCCTTACATATTCTTGATGATGGTCATGTGTCGCTCAAGCATTTCAAAGGCGAGTGGGCCGGGGCGTCAGGGCATCCGCAGTTCTTGCCATCGAGCTGGGTTCAATATGCTGTAGATTATGATGGGGATGGACGACGTGATATTTGGACCTCTAAGCCGGATGCACTTGCTTCTATCGCAAACTACATGAAAGGCAAAGGATGGCATGAAGGCGAGCCTTGGGCCGTTCATGTGAAGCTCCCTTCGCATTTTGATAGAGCACTTGAAGGAAAATCAACCGTTAAAACCGTGCGTGAGTGGGAAGCGATGGGGGTTCGTATGAGCAATGGTGATGCTTTGCCTTATCCTGACTTAAAAGCGAGCGTTATCCAGCCACATGGCGGCCCTGTATTTTTGGCTTATCCCAATTATAAAATGATATTAAGATATAATAACTCGATTTATTATGCAGGTGCCGTTGGGTATTTGGCTGATAAAATTTGCGGACGAACCCCGGCAGAATCATAACCATACCGACTACCCATCTTCTTTGCCCTGGCTTATCCAGGGCATTTTTTTAAGCCCATAAGAAAAAAACCCACACCAACAGGCTTTATTTAATTCTGTTTGTGTATTATATTTACATACAATCACAAGCCGGATGATTTTACTCATGCCTTATCTCGCAAAATTTAATATTGGGGATGTTGTGTTACATAAACAACAAGGCTATCGTGCGGTGATTGTGGATGTTGACCCGATATTTCAAGCATCAGGGCAATATAATCCTCAAGCGTCTCAGCGTGCTTTCGCGCATCGAAACCCCTGGTATCGTTTGTTGGTTGATAATAGCCGTCAGGTGACTTACGTTGAAGAGTCGGCTTTATTACTTGAGCTGAATTTAGAGACTAAAAAAAACTCAATCAATAATCCATTGATAAAAGAATTCTCGAGCAGACGATTACACTAATTAGTGTTCATCAACTTTTTCTTTTAGTTTACTACCGGGTTTAAACGTCACCACACGACGGGCTGTCACAGGGACAATTTCACCTGTTTTAGGATTACGCCCTGGTCGTGCTGTTTTATCCCGTAAAATAAAATTACCAAAGCCGGATAACTTAACGTGTTGACCTTCTGCTAATTCGTCGCATATATTCTCGAAAAAAAGCTCAACAAGATGTTTTGCATCAGGCCTGGCGAATCCAAGCGTGTTACATAACGCGTCTACTAAACGTGCTTTGCTTAATGCACTCACGACTTCTCCTTCATCATGATAGCCTGTCAATGGTTATTGAACTAAACCTTTTTAGTATAACATAAATTATTTTTTGGGCCAACACTAGCCTGATTGTAATGATTTTTTACTTACCTGGAATTAAATATGCTTCGCATACGTTGCCATCTATCAGATGCGTTTGAATAATAATGTCTAAATCATCCGTTGAGGTATAGCTATACCAAACCCCCTCAGGATAAATCACAAGGCAAGGCCCTAATCGACAGCGTCCTAAACAACCTGACGGACTCACCCATATTTTCCCAGGGCCACTTAAATGATGCGCGTTGAGCGTTTGTTTCAAATAACCAACGTACGCCTCTCCGCCTGTATTAGCACAGCATACTTTACCTGGCACTTTTTGATTGGTGCACACAAAAATATGCTTTTCATAATATAAAGCAGCGTGATCTATATCCATTAGGCGCCATCACGAACTTGAATAGCAAGCGCTGACTCAAGTCCATGAATTACAGATTCAATCAACGGCATAATCTCTTGCTCCGTAAGGGTAAGTTTTGCATCTTGAAAAATAAGCGCAATGGCCAAGCTTTTTTTACCTTCAGGCACTTGCTCCCCGGTGTATTGATCAAACAAATGAAATGCTTTTAGCAAATAAATATCATCGGCTATCGATGAACGAACAGCTTGTTCAATATGTGCCGCGGGCACACCGTCATCAACCAGTAACGACAAATCACGACGTACCTGCGGATATTTTGAAATCGCTTGATACCCCACATGTTTTGCTTCTTCTAGTGCATCTAATTTAATCTCAAATAACATCACATCCGCGTCTATACCAAAGGCTTCACTGAGTGCTGGATGTAATACCCCCATCCAACCAATGGCTTGCTCCTCGATATATAACCGCGCTGACTTACTTGGATGCAAGGCTTGCATGCTGTCGTCAGGCACAAAACGAAGCGATGCACTGGCTGATGCAAACAAAGCCTCTAAGTCTCCTTTCATATCATAAAAATCATATGCTCGGGTGGGCGTAGCCCAGTGCAATGCACCAGTCTCTCCCATGAGTAATCCTGCAAGTGAGGCGCGCTCAGACAAAACGCCTGCCTGCACATCAAACACCACGCCTGTTTCAAAACAGCGCACCGTCGTTTGCTGACGTGAAAGATTTTGCAGCAGCGCGGCAATTAAGCCCGGCCAAAGACTGACACGCATTTCTGACAACTCGGATGAGAGTGGATTTAATAAATTTAATGTATCCGCATCGGGGTAAAAAGCAGCCTGCAACGTTGGATCAACAAAACTATAACTAATAATTTCATGATAACCACGCGCACTTAAACAAGCGGATGCCATACGACTGGTTTGATGAAACACACTCAAAGCACCTGGGCGCAGTGCACCAGAAGATGTTGTTGGTGTTAATGCATCATATCCATAAAGCCTTGCAATCTCTTCTACCAAATCCACATCAAGCGCAATATCAAAGCGATACGACGGCACTTGAACTTGCCATACAACATCAGCTGTAATAACAACCTGCATGCCAAGCGCCTCTAGCATGCGCTGCATTCGCGGCAAGGGCACATCAAGACCGGTTAATTCTAAAACACGTATGGGATTAAATGCAATGCTAATATTTGGCAAATAATCAACCGTATGCTCCCAAACCACAGGGCCTGCCTTACCACCAGCGATATCTTGCAGCAATGTCGTTGCACGCTCAATGATCTCACGATGCAATGCTGGGTCAACACCGCGCTCAAAGCGCTGAGAGGCATCGGTACATAAGCCATATGCTCTGGCAACGCCTGCAATTTGACGCGGCTCAAAAAAAGCACTTTCAAAGAGTATATTAACTGTATCTGGACCAACCGAGCTCTCAAGCCCACCCATCACACCCGCAATCGCCAATGGTTTTTCATCATCGGCAATAAGCAAAACACCCGCATCAAACGTGACAGATTGCCCATCTAATAAAATTAATTGCTCACCTTTTTTGCTCAATCTGACCTGGACAGCGCCTGACACTTTTGAGGCATCGAACGCATGCATAGGCTGACCAAATTCAAGCATGACATATTGTGTAATATCCACAACGGGATGAATCGGACGCACGCCAGCTCGACGCAAGCGCTCTTTCATCCAGAGCGGTGTTGCAGCCGATGCACTCACGCCTTGAATCAAGCGCAAAGCGTAACCAGGACAAGCTGCTTTCTCTGCAATATTGATGTCTACACGCTGTGCAATTTCTTCAGGAACAGCTTGAATTAACGGCGCCTTAAAATCAGCATCTGTGAGTGCAGATACCTCACGCGCTACGCCACGCATGCTAAAGCAGTCGGCCCGATTAGGCGTTAGCTCAATCATCAGAATATTATCATTGAGCAATAAATAATCTTGTAATGCTGTACCAATAGGCGCGTCATCCGGTAGCTCTAAAATGCCTTCAGCAGCATCTTCTAAACCCAATTCTGGAGAAGAGCAAATCATGCCGGCGGATAGCTCGCCACGCAATGCTGTTTCTTCAATATGAATGCCACCGGGTAAATCGGCTCCAGGACGTGCCAAAGCCACTTTAAGCTGTGCCCGTACATTGGATGCACCACATACAATTTGAACCGGATGTTGTTCACCTACATCAACCGTACACACAGTGAGCTTATCTGCTTTCGGATGTGCTCGTGTTTCAATCACATGCGCAACAACAACATGCGTAAAAGCCCCTGAAGCCGGGCTAATTTCATCCACTTCAAGACCTGCCATGGTTAGCTTTTCAGCAAGGGCTTCAGTTTTTAATGGTGTATTAACCCACTCGGAGAGCCAGGATTCACTCACTTTCATTGGCGTATCCTAATTTATAAATTTAAAATTGCTTTAAAAAGTTCAAGTCGTGCTCAAACATCATGCGCAAATCATCAATCCCAAAATAAAGCATGGCTAATCTATCAATGCCGAGTCCAAACGCCCAGCCTTGATAGATATCAGGGGATAAATCGACCGCATTCAAGACATTAGGATGCACCATGCCACAGCCGAGCACTTCAAGCCAACCGGTAAAGCTACACACACGGCACCCAGCGCCATCGCATGCGGTACATGCAATATCGACTTCGGCTGAGGGCTCTGTGAATGGAAAATAAGAAGGCCGAAAACGTACATCCACTGATTTCTCAAAGAAAAAAGTGAAAAAATCCTGCAACATGCCTTTGAGGCTTGCTAAGGTGATATTTTGCCCGATTTCATCAATTAATAATCCTTCGAGCTGATGAAACATGGGGGTATGTGTGACATCTGAATCACGACGATAAACACGCCCTGGCGCTATCAAACGAAAAGGCGGTTTGCCTTCGGCTTGCATTGACCTAATTTGAACGGGCGATGTATGTGTTCTAAGCAGCCGGCCATCTCCAAAATAAAACGTATCGTGCATGGCACGCGCTGGATGATGTGATGGAATATTGAGTGCTTCAAAATTATAATGCTCGGTTTCAACTTCTGGACCATTTAACACATCAAACCCAAGGCGACTAAAATAATCAATAATTCTGTCACGCACTTGTGTTATGGGGTGTAATGTACCGATGTCCGATTCGCGCCCAGGTAAGGTCACGTCGATTTGCTCTCGCTGCAGCTTTTTTGCTAGTGCAAGCGCTTTTAATTGCTCATTTTTTTCATCCAGACACGTCATGATGGCGCGCTTAACCTGGTTTACTACTTGACCTACTTTGGGTTTTTCTGCAGGCGATAAAGAAGAAACGCCACGAAGTATATCCGTCAGCCGTCCTTTTTTACCTAAAAAATCAACTCGAATTGCATCAAGTGTATCAAGGCACTCAGCCAACTCAATGGCCTTGAGTGCCTCATTTTCTAGTGTCGTAATGTCATTCAACATACGTTACAGGCCTAATGCCTCTTTAGCTTGTACAGCAAGTACTGCAAATGCAGCTTTATCATGCACAGCCATATCCGCCATTACTTTTCTATCCAGCTCAATATTTGCTTTTTTAAGGCCATTGATTAAGCGACTATAAGATAAACCACTAACGCGCGCTTCTGCATTAATCCGTGTGATCCATAACGCACGAAACTGACGTTTTTTCTGACGACGGTCACGGTAAGCATATTGACCGGCTTTAATAACAGCCTGTTTTGCAACGCGATACACACGACTACGTGCACCGTAATAACCTTTGGCTTGCTTTAAGACTTTTTTATGACGGGCTTTTGCCGTCACACCGCGTTTTACTCTTGGCATAACTAAATCTCCTCTTAACTACCTTGCAACATACGTTTCGCTAAACGTGCATCGCACGGCTTAAGACGAGTTGCCTCAACACGTGCATCACGTTTTTTCTTGGTCGTGTGCTTTGTGAGGATATGGTTTCGATTAGCCCCGCGGCGTTTAACTGCTCCGCTGGCCATTTTACGGAAGCGTTTCGCCGCTCCGCGATGTGTCTTTAACTTTGGCATAACTTTTGTAACTCCGCATTTAAACGCATATCAACATAATGTGCGTTTTATTGTTTTTTCTTCGGTGATAACACCATAAGCAATTGACGGCCTTCTCGTTTCGCGTGCTGTTCAACCACTGCAATCTCTGCTGTGTCGACTTTCACACGCTCAAGAACGCGCATCCCAAGCTCTTGGTGTGCCATTTCACGCCCTCGAAACCGAAGGGTTACTTTGACTTTATCGCCATTCTCAAGGAAACGTGTCAGGTTGCGTAGCTTGACCTGATAATCTCCATCTTCCGTCACTGGACGATATTTCACTTCTTTAATTTGTACATGCTTTTGCTTTTTACGCGCTTCCGCTTGTTTCTTGCTCGCTTCAAACAAAAATTTTCCGTAATCCATCACGCGACAGACAGGCGGTTTGGCTGTTGGCGAAATCTCAACAAGATCAAGTCCACTTTCATCGGCCATATGCAATGCTTCTCGCAATGAAAGAATACCTGCTTGCTCACCCTCTGCATCGATCAAACGAACTTCAGGGACCTTGATTTGCTCATTGATTCGCGCTCGACCACTTTCACGCTTGACTGGTGCACTAATGGTTTAATCCTCCATCTGGTTTGACACGATTTTTCGTGTGAATTTCTTCTAATAAATTGGTGCAAAATGCGTCGATTGTCATTTGACCCAAGTCGGTGCCATCACAAGAACGAACACTAACAAGGTTTCCATCGACTTCTTTGTCCCCTACAATTAATAAGTATGGAACTTTTTGCAAAGTATGCTCACGGATTTTAAAGCCTATTTTCTCATTTCTCAAGTCAAAATGTGCACGAATGTGATTTTTTTTCAAAATTCCATGCACTTTTGAACCAAATTCATGTTGCTTTTCACTAATTGTCATCAAAACAACTTGTGTTGGCGCCAACCAAAGTGGAAAATTTCCGGCATAGTGCTCAATTAAAATTCCAAGGAATCGTTCAAATGTGCCTAGAATAGCACGATGGATCATCACAGGAATTTGCTTTGAGCCATCTTCCCCGATAAATTGTGCATCAAGCCGTTCCGGCATTGAAAAATCAACTTGAAATGTTCCGCACTGCCAAATTCGCCCAAGCGAATCAGATAAAGAGCATTCTATTTTAGGACCATAAAAAGCGCCTTCGCCAGGTGCCTCTTCCCAAGTAATACCCTGCTCTTGCATCGCATCAGCTAACGCTGCTTCGGCTTTATCCCATACGGCATCACTGCCCACACGTTTTTCAGGCCGACGCGCTAAACGATAGATAATATGCTCAAATCCAAAATCAGCATAAACCGACTGCACAAGGCTTAATAGCATTTTTATTTCGGATTGAATTTGTTCTGCTGAGCAAAAAACATGTCCGTCGTCTTGAACAAAATTACGAACCCGCATTAAGCCATGCAGCGCACCCGAAGGCTCGCAACGATGGCAATTGCCAAATTCCGCATAACGTAAAGGCAAGTCACGATAGCTTTTGAGTCCATGATTATAGACTTGAACATGGCATGGGCAGCTCATAGGCTTTACTGCATAACTTCGATTTTCAGTTTCAGTCAGAAACATATTGTCACGAAAATTATCCCAATGCCCTGATTTTTCCCAGAGTACTTTATCAACTAATTGTGGTGTTTTAATTTCTTCATAGTCAAACGCAGCCAAGCGTTCACGCATATATTCCTGAAGCATGCGATAAATAGACCATCCTTTGGCATGCCAAAAAACCATCCCGGGCGCAATCTCTTGGAAATGAAACAAATCGAGTACTTTCCCGATTTTTCGGTGATCTCGCTTTCCAGCCTCTTCAATCCGAAACAAATAAGCTTTTAATGCTATTTTATCTGTCCATGCGGTGCCATACACGCGCTGCAGCATGGCATTGTTTGAATCCCCACGCCAATACGCACCTGCAAGCTTTGTGAGCTTAAAAGCCTTTAGGCATCCTGTCGACGGTACATGCGGGCCTCTACATAAATCTTCAAAATCCCCTTGTTTATACAGCGAGAGCACTTCGTCTGCGGGAATATCTCGGATAATTTCGGCTTTGTAGCTTTCACCTAAGCCTTCAAAATAAGAAATGGCCTCGTCTCGCGGCAATTCGCGGCGGGTAATGGATAGATTTTGTTCAGCAAGTGCATGCATTTTTTCTTCAATACGCACTAAATCCTCTGGCGTAAAAGGACGCTCAAATGCAAAATCATAAAAAAAGCCGTCTTCAATCACAGGACCAATGGTCACTTGTGCTTTAGGAAAGAGAGATTGAACCGCTTGCGCTAATAAATGCGCAGTTGAATGCCGAACCACCTCAAGTGCTTCGGGTGACTTACTGGTAAGCAGTGCGACCTTAGCATCTTGCGTGATGCTATGTGTCATATCAACCAGCACATCATCCACATAAGCCGCAAGGGCTGCTTTCGCGAGACCAGGCCCTATTGCTTCAGCCACTTGGTGTGCTGTAACGGGCTCATCAAACGGCAATGTTTTTCCGTCTGGCAAGGTGATTGTTAACATATTGGATTCTCATCAAATCTGATGGTAGGCACGAGTGGGATCGAACCACCGACCACCACCATGTCAAGGTGGTGCTCTACCACTGAGCTACGTGCCTATATTTACAGGCGCTAATTATAACGAAGCAAACACATTTTCGCAATGATCAAAAAAACGTTTATTCCGCTCATGCCGCATGCCACGCAAAAATAAGCAGTGCGCCATTTTGGCTCGGAATAGAATTCACCGAACCTGAGGTGCTGCTCACCACGGTCATTCGTTTTTTATTTGCATAAATACCTTGGCATGCTAAGGGAAGAGTGGCTTGATGTGACAAAGAGCGACTTAAGCCGACTTGAAGCTCAGGGCTGATTTGAACTTTTCGATGAATCACCTGATTATCAAAATACACCTGGCGATAAGCGATGCCTATTTTTGTAAATAAATTAAGATGCCTATCAAGGGGAAGCGCTGCTGTGCCAAGCACATCAACAAACGGATTAATCACCATTTCGGTTGCAGAAGAACCCAAAACACCAAGCTGGGTTTGGTTCGCCCACAGGCGAGAACTTAAACCCGTTTGAACACCAAGCTCAACACCAAACGCCCCACCGTGATAATCAAACACATCGCGCGCACCCGAAATACGCTGTATGGCAACGTTTGAATCAACTATATCATCATAATTAACATAACCAAGACTTGCATTAAAGTGCCATGGAAGTGACAGGCTCTCAGCCACCGTGCCAGCCAAGGAAAAATTCATTATACTCATAGCACTGGACAACAGCAGACTTCGTTTTAATTTTTTCACAGCCATCTTTACGCTTATAACTAACACATTCTTACTGAAGATAACACTGTTTAATTGTCTAAAAAAATAGTAAAATACAAAAAAATTACCTTTAATTAATGCCCATGCTATTACATTATCTTTTTCTTTTAGGTATTTCAGTCGAAGCTATCAGTGGCGCCATTGCGGCTGGGCGGAAAAAAATGGACTTTTTTGGCGTGATTTTTATTGGCTGTGTTGCAGGGCTCGGCGGCGGTGTCGTACGTGATGTTATGTTTGATCTTCATCCAACCACCTGGGTCGCACACCCCGAATATTTACTCTATACTGCAGGGTTTGCTCTGTTGACCATTTGCATACCGGCCAAATTAACCCGGGTGACCAAGCTATTTCTCGTGTTTGATGCGCTGGGGCTTGCTGCATTTACCATTATTACCACACAACGCTTACTCACACATGGCATGCCGGAAGTTGTTGCTATTTTAGGCGGATTAATCACTGGGATATCGGGCGGCATGTTGCGGGATATTCTATGCAATGATATCCCGCTGGTTCTTCGACATGAGCTATATGCCGTGGTGTCACTGATGGGTGCCCTGCTTTATGTCATACTGGATCACCTTCAGATAAATCACAACTTAAGCGTTATTATCACCGTACTCTTTATTTTTATTGTGCGCTTGTTGGCTATTCGTTTTCATATCGAAGTGCCTAAGTTTAATTACACAGACAGCCTAAACAAGCGGAAAAAATAGTTTACGCGCCCCCAACTTCATATCGCTTAATGCTCTCTAAAATTTCACGACGTGCAGCATCAGGCCCTGACCAACCCTCAACTTTCACCCATTTCCCATCTTCTAAATCTTTATAATGCTCAAAAAAGTGCGAAATGGATTGCAGCAAGCTTTCAGGCAAATCTTCATGTGTTTGTACGTGACGATAGAGCTTTGATAGCTTATCAACAGGCACTGCGAGCAATTTTGCATCAACGCCTGACTCATCCGTCATGTTGAGCATGCCAACCGTACGACAACGAATAACCGAGCCACTAATTAATGGCGTTGGTGCCACAACCAAGACATCAACAGGATCGCCATCATCTGAGAGCGTTTGAGGAATATAACCGTAATTAGCTGGGTAAAACATTGCTGTTGCCATAAATCTATCGACAAATAACGCACCTGACGCTTTATCAACTTCATACTTTACTGGCGCCGCATGCATTGGAATCTCAATAATAACGTTGACATCATTTGGTATATCTTGCCCGGCTTTTATTGCGTTTAAACTCATTACTTTATCCATCCTAAATTATTTTAATATTCAAACTGCTCGCTATTATGCGCAAACCATACTCAAAAGGCAAAGGCCGGTTATTCCTAAGCATAATCAATTGATGTTTTTGCTGATGCTTTCAATCGCTTTTCAAACGCATGCCTTTTATTTTTCCCTTCATTTTTTCTTCATGTTATACATTTCCGTATCAGCCAAGCGAATCATCGCCTCGAAGTCATTCGCTAGACCACCATCAGAGCATGCGAATCCAAAGCTAACAGACAGCATGTTCTTATATTCTGGAGCAAGCTCAATCGCTTTTACTATTTTTTTGAGTTTATCTTCAATATAGGATTTACTCTTGCCGCTCTCTATACCCATCGCTAATGGCGTTACGAACTTGAGCCAAATATGATCAAATACGCACATGGACAGACGCCTTACAGCACAAGAACGTGCAGACTTAATTATTCAACATAAATCAGAGCGAGATGGTCGTATCCGTGATCGAATAAAAGCCGCCCTTCTTTATGACAAAGGCTGCAGTTATACAAAAATTGCTGAAATACTGTTACTTGATGATGAAACAATTCGACGCCACGTCAGTAATTATTTTCTTAAGAATCAATTAGCCATCTAAAAATGGTGGAAGCGTAAGCCGCATCAATTTAGAAGACTCGGAACGATTGAAAGCCCATCT
>JAHZKG010000028.1 GCA_022600515.1 Gammaproteobacteria bacterium | reverse complement strand
TGATGAACTTCAGAAGTCGTTTATCATTGGCGTTAAGTCTAATCGAACCTTAGCTCTATCCGAAGACGACGCCAAAAACGGTCGGCATCAACAAGTGCGCTCACTTGAGCTAGAAGAAGATGTAGTTCACAAAGTCTGGCTGAAAGGCCTCGCTTTTACCGTGCAATTACTCAAAAAGATTTTCAAAACGAAAACGGAACCACGGGTACACTTTATCTGGTCTCTAATGACATGCACTGTTCTGCCGAACGTCTTTATGAAGTCTACCAAAAACGGTGGCGAATTGGAGAGTTTCACAAATCAATTAAGCAAAATGCTAGCTTAGAAAAATTACCAACCAAGAAAGTAAAAACTCAATACAATCATGTGTACGCCGCCATGATCGCCTACTGCAAGCTTGAAATGCTTAAATTCAAAACAGGACTAAATCACTTTGCTATAAAATATAAATTGGTCATACGGGCGAATCAGATCGCAATGCAGGAGTCAAAAAATATGGCTTGTTAACGAGTCACGTGCGTAAGGTGAGTAAATTATTGTTTTTTTTGAGGATAAATCATGTTGATATCAACTGCTTTACTTGTTCTTTCAAGCTATGCAACCCCGGTAATTTCTATGGATGTAGTAAACGGATATCAGGAGGAGCTACGCGTTGATGGCCGTCAACCTGCGAATGATTCAAATAGCAATGAGCAAGAATCATCATCCGAAGACAAAGGCATGTCAGAGCCTGAGCGAGCAGAGGAAGGAAGAATGGTTGTTCCTAGGGAGTATAGGTGAGTGTTAGTTTTAATCTAAATAAATTGAATTGAATTTAATTTAATCTTATTTAATTATAGAATGTACATATCCTATTTTAGATGCTTGTACCCGATGACAAATAATATGCATGGAATAAAGCAAAATATTATTGAACTTCATGCTAAGCGACTTTATTCTGTTGAACAAGATAAATTCTTATGTATGCTCTTAACGGGTAAATCGGGTCAAAATGGGTGGCGTAATTTTAATGAAATCATTAAAGCCCCAACTCAAGAACGCAAGCTTGGGCGAATAGAAGCTGCCCTTTTTTGTGAACATCAAAAAACATCATGGTGGCATTTTTATAGCCAGTATAAATTAAATAAAATAAAAGCCGTTATCTCTCATTTAGATTTAAGTAAACCTGAAAAAATAGCTCAAATTAAATTATTAATGAATGATTTTCCAGATTCAAAACGTACTTATTTACTTTTAATAAATAAAGAGATCAATAGTGATTTAGCTATCGAAGAAGAATTTAATGACATTGATCATTTAATTCAAGCCATCAGCAACGAAGTGCTGAATAAGCAACAGACAACACGCTCGTATCGAAATGGTTTAATAAAAATACGTACACAGCTACAAACGCTTCAAGATAAACAGGTTATGTCCTGGGCAGTTAATTTACAATCCAGACTTTTTCCTAGTTGGTTTGATTTAATTAATCATAAAACAAGCACGCAGTTTAATGGCACCCTGATGTTACCTATTCGACAAGGTTATGATTATAGGCTCGGGGACTCGGGTGGTGAATGCTTTGGTTATGCGGCAGATTGGTGTCGAAGCATGCTTGAAAATGCACATTATAATAACCTATCTCATGACGCTGAGCCTTCATTGAAACCGCTTAAAGCGGGTGCTTTCGTTGCTAAGCGTTATCCTGACCTTAATCATTTAGCACCTTTAACTCGAGATATCTCTGACTTCCAAATGTTTCAAGGAAATACGAGGCAATTAGAATATGGCATGTCTTCAAAAGAGAATACCTTTGATTTCAAGAAAAAAATTTGGACGTACTTTTTTACCTCATCGGTAAAGCATGCCGCAAAGCAACTGATTTCAGAAGTTAACTCAAAGCCTGATATAGCGTTAATGTTTGGCGCTAAGGGATATCGTAGCGGACACATGATGGGGTTTTGTAAAAAAAATAATGCATTTCATTTTTATGATTCTAACTTTGCTTGGGTTCGCTTTAATAAAGCAGATGATTTTGAAAAATGGCTTCCTTTTTATTTTGATAAAACCGGTTATTCACATATGTTTGGTGAGTATCAAATCTCATCCTTTGAAAAAAGAACACCTGATGTTATGCGCAGTAAAGAAACAAATCTTGGGTTTTTAAACATTTTAGTTTTACTTCCTTTTATTATTCCTCTGTGTGTTGTTCTGTTATTTTATATGCTTGTGATTCGTGGTGTATATTACGTGGGCCGTTCGCTTGTGAGTGGCGTGACTTCTTTATTTAAAAAACCCACCAAAGAAGATGATCAATATATTGTTGAACATGAAGAAAAGGCACAAAATACAATCGATGATTTAAGCTTTTTTATGGCTTCTAAGCCTTCAAAAGAACAAACCGTAAATATGCATAATGCGGCGGGGCTTCTATTTAAGGACCCGCGTTTGCTTGAGCTTAAACCCTCTGCATCTGATATAGGTTTCTTTGCTAAAAAAGCAAAAGATGATATTGATTTAGTTGCACCGGCAGAAAACTACGCCTTTCAACCCTAATAAGTACATTTCAAAAATTGAGCAGTTTTTCTCTGTGTGGTATGCTTGCGCACTATTTTGCTATTGAACCTTCTTAATTAGAGACATAAAAATATGAATTTTGTACGTCCGGCACAAATCCCAGAAGATATTTGGCTCACAGTTTTCAATCAACAAATATCAGATCAGAATTTAGCACTTATGCACGCAGCACCATCTGATCTGCTCAGATTACTCTCCGAAATGACTTTATCAACGCCCTATGAAAAAGCACAAGCGGCGTCTGCAATTGCTTTTGGTCACCCTGATATTGCACCTAATGAGCTATTTACCGTTCTTAAAAATATTGAACCTACCTTGAATGGACAAATAAGCCTTGTACACGAGATTTTACAAGTAGATGCGTTATATCTTTATATTGCCACTGAACATGCGCTGGAATTAACGACTATGCTTAATTCCGCTAATTACAGCATGCTTTATATGTTTACTATGCATAATGCTCAACCGGTTATAGCATCTATTTTTGAACTGCTCTCGCCAGCAAAACAACTCGAGATAATTAAAGCCCGTGATTATGAGATTTTTCAAAGAGCAGGTGCTGCAAATAACTTATTGACCATGCAGTATGCTGTTGAAAAAATGACAGCACTTGAACCAGATAACCTAAATGAAATGCTAACAATAGCAGACAACAAAGTGTTCGATTATGCTCATCATTGTGAGAGGCAAGATGTTATAAATTATCTTCTGTCTTTCGATATAATTTTTAATTATGTCAAAGCTGATGAAGAGTATCAAATAGCATATGCTGAGCATATTGCTGCTAGAGCGCAGCCATTATTGGTGACACAACTCAGTATGTGGCAGCCAGTTGTTGAAGAAGACGAAGAAGAAGAAGAAGAAGTGAACGATAATGATAAAGATTCGGTTAATAGCTATTCAAGCAATTAAGTTACAATCTGTTATATGGCTTTATGCATCGGATGTACTTAAGCCTATTCGATTTAATGCAAGCGCGAATAGTCCAAGAAAAAAATAAATGCCGGCTAATATACTGGTTCCAGAATAAGGAAGTGCTGCAACCAGTGCGCTCATAGCGAAAGAAAGAAAGAGTTGAAACGAAGCAAATAACGCGCCCGCACTTCCTCTACTTGTATGAAACGGACTAAGCGCCATTGACATGGCTGTACTTCCCATCACAGTCATTCCGACCATAGCAATTGAAACGCCGATTAAAACCAGTGAAATATTGATATATCCCATACCTGTTGGAATGAGCAAGAAAATACCACTGCTTAGCAAAATCAGGATTCCTAAACTCATTATTTTATGGTTTTTAGATTTTAAAATAAAAAATGGAAAAACAACTCTTGTTAGCGCGCCTGATAGCCCTACAATAGCGGTTAACCAGCCAAAAACAATAGGTGAGGTATGAAATTGCTCTTGGAAAATAAACGAGCTTAAAGTGATATATACAATATTAACCGATAATGAAACGCCGCCTAATAAGACAGCACTAACAAAAAAGCTGTTTTTAAAAAAAACAGCGTAATTTTTTAAAAGGGCTGACAAAATAAAGGCGTTTGAATTTTTGTGCTGATTGGTTTCTTCAAAAAAAACAATAAAGCTAATTAAAACCATTAAAATAACACTACCGAGCACAATAAAGTTTGCTTGCCAGTTAAACCAATGCTGAATGTAGCCACCTAAAACAGGTGCAAATAAAGGGGATAAACTTAAAAACAAAGTAAAATAAGAGCCAATTGCGGTTAAACGCTCATTTTGCATGACATCTGCGGCAATAATCCGTGCAAGCCCCCAAGAAACCCCCGATCCAATGCCCTGGAGTAGCCTTAAGATTAAAAAACATTGAATTGAATGCACTGTAATAATAAGAAAATTAGTTATAGAAAATAAGACTAAACCAAATACAACAATAGGTTTACGTCCTATTTTATCTGAGAGTGGACCATAAACAAGCATGCTAAAGGCGCCGCCCAATATATAAAGCGTAATAGACTGCTGCATACAGTATTTATCAGTGTGTAACGCCAACATAATATTAGGCAAAGAAGCGAGATGAATATCTAACCCAAGCCCACCACAAATGGCTAGCAAAATTGTAAGGCTTAAAAGCTTAAATTCTTTTTTTGTGATGTTTAAAATAGAGTTTGTTTTTGTCATTGGTCTGAAACTGCCTTTAATGCCTGGTATCTATGGCTGAGTGTATTTCTGATGTGAGTGGGAAGTTCACTTAAAGTGCAATCATGTTCGGGTAAGTAAAATATAGGTGAATAACCAAAGCCATGCGTGCCTTTCGGTGTGGAAATAATACGCCCCATTAGTTTTCCTGTTCCGATAATAGGTGTTGGATCGTCAGCGTGCTGTATTAATACAATAGCGCAATAGAAAAAAGCACTTGGCGATGCGTCAAGCACTGAAGCTGCATCTAATAAATTGAGAAGGTGATCGATGTTCTCTTGATCGCTAGCATGCGCCCCTGCAAAGCGTGAAGAATAAATTCCAGGTTGCCCATTAAGCGCTGGTACAACCAAACCTGAATCATCTGCTATAGCAGGCATATTTGAAATGCGGCTGGCATGACGCGCTTTTATCAATGCATTCTCAATAAACGTACTGCCCGTTTCTTCCGCGTCATTAATGCCCAATTCTTTCTGAGTAATACAATCTTTGTCGGGTAAAAGCGCCTTAAACTCTTTTATTTTACCAATATTGCTTGTTGCAAGCACGATAGATTCTTTCATAAATAATATGTATCCAGCACAGACAAATAAGATAAAACAATTATAGTTGTTATGTCAGCGAAATACGAGATACGGATTATCATAAAATACACTAGACCGCAGCCTTTAACAGTATGCCGCTAAGGCCTGAAAATTACCATGATGTATAAAATATTTACAGTTATGGGTGTTGATCATATAATGCTCTTTTTTGATTTGTGGGCAGTATTAATATGACAAAAAACACATTGGCGGACTATACAATAAAGGGTGAAATTAAAGTTTATCAAGAATGTTTAGTAGAACTTCAAGATGTATTTCCTAAACAAAAGTTTGCCGAATCAGATTTTGCATATTTAAATCGTTTGGAAAAAGCATTTGATTCTATTGTCGATGATTCACCGCGAGCTCGCCCTTTTTATGTTTCGGTGAGAAATCATGATATTTATGCTGAAGAAGAGGCAATTGGTGCTAAGCGTTAAGACAATGCAACGTATATACAAGATCAAATTAACACCATGGCGAGTGTTACAAGCGCTGTAAAACAATCGGTTTTATTCTCTATATCTTTAACACGCACTACATTTAGTATTGTTTTGCTGTTGCTGACACATGCAAACATCTTTATGATGCTATGTTAGAGCATGCTCATGCGACTCAACCATTAATTGCAGCTGAGCCTGAAGAAAAGCCTGATGATAAGGTTATAAAAATGCCAACGTTAGCACCTGAAATAGTAGAACCCGAGGCAGAAAATAGTGCAATTGTCTTGCCTACGCCCAAAAACGTGCATTTCAGAGATCCAATAGCAGCCTATTACGAGCATCCTGGTAATCCTACCGATTCGCATGCTGATGACGAGTTACCTGATTCCTTTTGTGATCCTGAAGCGCCAGATAAAGATAAAAACTTAGATTTTAATTTACTATCAGGCCTGCTTATGGCTAGTGGCCGTGCTTTATGTGTGACGGCTTTAATTATAATGACTGCAAAAATAAGCGTTCCGCTCATTGCAGTCGGTGTTGTACTTATTGGGGTTGGATTTTTTTCTAAACAAAGTAGCAAGGCTCCTGAAAAAGAAGAGAACTTATTAGATAATATTGAACACATGAAGAACGTCTAATTATAAGTGTCTCTTATCTATTGATTAATACATGACATACAAAACAACATTAATTACTTCTATAGCAGTAATTAATGCTGTTTTGTATGCGCCGAACATTAAATCATCACAAAAACCCTTAATTATTACCTCTAAAGCAGTAATAATTAAGGGTTTCGCATGTTTTTTATCAGAAAAAACTTTTTTTCAGGGCTTTTTACTGCTATAACAGTATTATATTTAAAGTTTATGGTGCTATATGTCTTCAGCTGATATTTCAAAAATAGTTCATTATTATCGAAAGCAAAGCGGTTTATCACAACAGAAACTGGCTGAATTAGCCGGGGTAGGAAAAACCGTTATATTTGATATTGAAAAAGGTAAAAAAACAGTGCAGTTAAATACACTATTAAAAGTACTGGATGTTTTGAATATTCAAATGCAGTTTGATACCCCGCTGGCACAAAAAAAGGATGGTAAGTCATGAGAAAAGCGCGTGTATTGCTTAATGGCATTGAGGCTGGAATATTAGAAAATTTTGAGGGTGAACAATATACATTTACTTATCATACTGATTATCATGATAGTCCGGTCTCTCTAACCATGCCGCTAACAAATAAAATGTATACCTTTAATGCGTTTCCTCCATTTTTTGAAGGGCTGTTACCGGAAGGCGTTATGCTTGAAGCATTATTACGTAAATATAAAATAGACAAAAATGACTATTTTCAACAACTAATAAAAGTTGGGCAAGAAGTTGTCGGTGCGGTAACCATTGAGGAGCTGTTATGAAACGTTGCCCGATTACGTATGAAGTGATTACGGAGAAAGAAAACTACTCAGAGCGGGGATTGCGACTGCTTTCTCCTAAATTAAAAGACCTAAAAGCATTAGACCTAAGCGCTGACGAGCAACGTAAAGAAGCAATCGATCGTGCAGGAAAAATATCAATTCAAGGCGTACAAACAAAATTAAGCGCTGTGTTAAAAATAAAAGAAGAAGCATTTGAAATCGTTGATAAGCATGCTCGATATATATTAAAACCACAAAGTAATGCCTACCCCGAATTACCTGAAAATGAAGCGATTACAATGACATTAGCAGAAACCATTGGTCTTGAAGTACCCGTTCATGGCCTCGTTTATTCTAAAGACAACAGTATGACTTATTTTATTAAACGATTTGACCGAACTGGCCATAATAAAAAATTAGCGCTAGAAGACTTTGCACAGTTATTAGGTGAAGATCGTTATACAAAATATAGGAGCTCAATGGAAAAAGTAATCACTGTTATAGAGCGTTTTTGCACTTTTCCTAAAATTGAATTACTTAAATTATTTAAATTAACTTTATTTAATTTGCTCATAGGCAATGAAGACATGCATTTAAAAAATTTTTCACTTATTACAAAAAACAACAAAATACTTCTGGCGCCAGCATATGATTTACTTAACTCGACCATAGCCCAAAACAATGCAAAAGAAGAGATGGCTTTACCTTTAAGAGGTCGAAAAAATAATTTAACACAGCGTGATATTTTTTATTACTTTGCCACGGTAAAATTGAAATTAAATGAAAAAGTGATTGCGGGGGTTCAACACGAGTTTCAGCAAGCAATACCCATATGGCAAGCATTAATTACCCATAGTTTTTTGTCAGACACAATGCAAAAAAAATATCTGACTGTGTTAGAAGAAAGATGCAATAAGTTCAAATTCATTTTCTAACCCGTCCTAGTCTAAACGCCATAATTTATAGGCTTGAGTTTAAAGCGTTAGTAACATCGACTGAAATAGATAACTCGTATATCAGCCCTATCAATCCAAAAATAAAAATAATAGCCTTTAAGTTTAGCTTCGATTAGACTAAATCCGTTTCTTAAATTGAAGAGGTTCACTGTGTTTTTTTTTAGAATCACACGTCCTATATTATTAATTTTTTGCTGTGGTTTTACATATGCTGAAAGCACTGGAAAAACACCTGGTTTACAACAACTTCAATTATCAACCTCACCTTGGCATCTAGATACCGGCATACGATACTGGCTTGGCGACAATAAATTCGCGTGGGATTTATACAATATCGCTGGAGATGAGCTGGTCTCTCGCATCACGTATCAAGGCGTTACAACCAACTCAGCAGAAGGTTTTTGGCGACTTCAACATCAAAACGGTATTTTCTTTAAAGGCTATGTTGGGGCTGGTTCTAACCTTAATGGCGAGTCTATTGATGAAGATTTTTTACCGACGACTACGCCTTATTCTCGAACTATAAGCGAACAAAAACAGGGGCGATTAAGTTATTTTAGTTTTGATTTAGGCTATACCTTGTATGAGCAAGCACATTACAAACTAAGCCCATTTATTGGTTATCATTATTGGTTCACACATTACAATAGCTTTGGTTGCAAGCAAACGGCCAGCAATCCATCCTGTTTAATTTTTTCTTATCCAACCACAATCGATACACTCAACGATCAAGCGGCATGGAACGCCTTACGCCTTGGCCTTAATGGTGAAGTACAGCTTTTAGATAACCTCACTTTTGTTGTAGATGCTGCGTATACTTATGCTTATCTTTTAGCGAATGACTATCATAATTTAAGACCTGATATTCGAGGTGAATTTTTTGAAGGCACAGGAAACGGCTTGCAGCTCGATATGGTGTTTGATTGGCTGGCAACACCTAACCTGTCGATGGGGCTTGGCGCACGGTTGTGGACAATTAAAACAAAAGGCCATTCACATTTTGAAGAAACTGCATCAGAAGGACGCGCACAGCACACGGATACCAAACAAACAAATATTGGATTGCTTGTTCAATCAAACTATCGATTTGAAGATACAAAAAAAAGCCTAAGCTCTACAGATAAAGATGGCCTAATTACAGGCTCTGAGCATTGGAGCGGTCTGTTTTTGGGTGCTAACTTAGGTTACGGCACGTCGTTTAATAATGTATCTGTTCTGCCTTTTGAATCAACGCCATTAAGCCTTGTTGATGTGTCGCCTTTTTTAATCCATCTTCAGTCGTCTGGTTTTTTAGGCGGCGGGCAAGTCGGTTATAATTGGATACGCAATAAGATACTTTTAGGCGTAGAATCAGACATTAACTATGCTTCTGTTGGCGGTACCAATAGCATTACTTTTACACCTACTTTATACCAAGTTAATAGCTCTGTTACACAAGCGCTGAACTGGTTTGGAACGGTAAGAGGCAGGCTTGGGCGTGTTGCTTCCGACACACTCCTACCCTATTTAACAGCAGGACTTTTATTTTCTAATACAGAGATTTCTTATACACAAACCGTGTTGTTTTTAAATCAACCCATATTACAAACAAACAATAGCCATACAGAAACAAACCTAAATTGGGTGGCCGGTGCTGGATTAGAGTATGCTGTTAGCGACCACTTTAGCTACAAACTAGAATATTTATACTTAGATTTAGGTGATCTAACTTTAAATAGCACCTATTACGCGCTTGACTCAAAATTTGCCAGCAATATGATAAGGCTTGGAATAAACTATCATCCGGCATTGCAGCACTAACGTGCTAAATATTTAAAATATAATGCGCTATTAGCTAGGTTCTGTGGACCTAACTAACTGAGCTCTTATGGTAATCCCCCCCTTTATAACCGCAGTTAAAAGTAGAGAGTTAAGCTGCTAATGCAAGTTTTCGTGCTGGGGGAATCCCTCCAATAGCCGTATTTGGTCTTTCATTGTTATATAACCAAAGCCAGCGTGTTGCGAAAT
>JAHZKG010000027.1 GCA_022600515.1 Gammaproteobacteria bacterium | reverse complement strand
TTGTTTTTCTTGGGCTTTTGGTGATGCCGACATAAAGCTGATACAGCGTTGGCTGTGGCAAACCTGTTGCTTTAGATAAATCACTAATGCTCATATTGCCATGTATAAGCATCATTTTTTTAAGGTTAGTACTTATTTCAAGGCCTGGGACTAAAGACCGTCAATTTTGCCGCCATCTGAATAGCGTTATACCGGAAAATCTTTGATATTTTCATCATATGATTCTTGAGCATCAGTGAGTGACAATTTCGAGTAAACCTCAAGTGATGTGCGGCTTTCATGGCCTGAGTAAGGTTGAATTAGCGCATCATCAATCCCTTTCTTCTTAAGCCAAGTGAATAAAAAATGTCTCAATTGGTGTGGAGATATAGTATGGCTAAGTCCCGCTAACTCACTGTACTTTTCTAACATGCGCCGAATCCCTCGATCAGAGTATGGCTTCTTCCATGAAGATTCAAATAGGTTCTTATAGCCCGATTTCACTGCATTTGAGGCATGCATTGCCAAAGTTTCCCGAAAACTTTTTGGAAACGGAACTTGTCGATCTTTCTGACCTTTTCCTGCTACAATTTTTATCTGACAGTTAGTAAAATCTACATCATTGAGCTTAATCCTAATCAGCTCACTTACACGTACACCGGTATAAAGAAGCGTTTTAATAATCAACATATCCTGCATGTTTTTACTTTGCCAAACGACTTCATAGTATTTTTTTATTTCATCTTCTGTTGGCACATAGGGTAATTTTTTTGGTGCGGACTTAACAGGAACATCTAACTCTTTGCGTAATTGACTAAAAACAGCCCTCAGATAATTATAATCAGGATCTTCATGCCGAAAATATTTTATAATTTGCAATGCTTTTTTGTGTGGTCCCGTTCGTTTATCCATATCAAGCCGCCTCACTAAAAATTGGATGATTAACTGCAAGCCGTGTTTCTAAATTTAAAAGGAAAATGCCATATGGATTGAGGTGTTCATGTAATAATGGTGTGATGGCTCGCTTATCTTCCAGCTCCATTTTATCTAGCCAATTTGAGTCTTTAATCACTTGCTGCAACATCAGCGTATTAATATACACCATACTTAATTGAAGAAGATGCAGGCAGAGCATAGACAGCTCAGCTTCTTCAGGTTTATTGCTACGCAGTGCTCCTGTTTTACCATAAAAAATAAAATCATTAATACCGTTCCAACGTTCAACAACATTAAGGCCTTCATGAATTTCACGTCGTAAACCCTCAGAACTCAAATACCGGCAAAGAAATATTGTTTTGACGGCTTTACCGAGTTCACTAAGCGCTTTATAAACGGGATGTTGTAAGTTACCCCGTGTAAAGCGTTTCATAATAGCTTCAGCATTAGCCGTTCCTAACTTCAACGCTACCGCATATTTAACGATTTGATCATACTGAGCTTCAATAACATCCCAATTAATTGCTTTTGATATAACGGGAGTGAGGTGGCTATATTTTCTGAGATCTTCTTTGTCTGCAACATATAAACTTTGCGAATGGATATTTTTAAATCGAGGGAGTAAATCAAAATCAAGCATATAAGAAAAAGCAAAACCAACTTCACTTGCTCCATGCGTATCCACGTAATTTTTTTGTAAATCCATATCAGTACAATGGCGCAGCACACCTTCAATCATTGACGCGACCTCAGACGAAGCACAGCTTTTTAATTGCGAATAAATACAGACTGATTTGGTATCAACATGCCAATAAATCATGACGCCTTTACGATGATAACGCGGATGCCATTGGCTCATCAGGTTCTGATCAGATGATGGAAAATGTTTTGAATCAGAAGCAACTGATGTTGTACAGGACTGCCATATTCCTGGTGCACGAACCTCAAACAATTGATTAACAACCATGCGTATCGCATCACGCAAATTATCCGGATCAAGATATCGAAGCTTTACATGTTTTAAATCTTGGTAAGTAATGCCCTCATTTCCAACGCTTACACTTTTTAATCCCGTATTAGTGCCGTAGCCTAAAATAATAAGGAGCAATCGTTTTTTTAATGTTTCTTTATCTAGCCCTTCCTTGGGGCCACTCGGTGTGAATGCCTGTAAAAAATCAACAAATAGGTCAGTTTCTTTGAGAACATCCAACAGACTTGTATTTGGCCAACGTTTAAATACCTCTTGCTTGATCGCTTCAAGCTGAAGTGGTGGTGGCTGTTCTAACAGCTTAGCTACCTTTATATGGCCTTTTTTTAATATTTGAACGCTCTTATTCTTGGGAATCCCAGTATTAAAATCATTTAAATGCTTATTAAGCTGTTGTTTAAGGTAGCGTGTGAAAAATTTAGCATTCTTCGTTTTATTTAACAAACTATAATAATAATTCTTATTTTCACAAAAATCTTGTGGTAGATCTTCCTCAGGATTTCTATATTGATAGGCACCTTGTACCCAAATTTCTTTAACTCGTAGTTTTTCTCGTAAATTCCTAAGAACACAAATCTCATAATTGATACGATTAATACGTTCGGTTTGCTCATGATCTTCAATCACAAAGGGAAGATGTGATTTTTTTATGGCACCATCAATAGGAATCGCTAGATTTATTGGATAATAAGTTGTTCCACTATCCAATTGAGATTGAATTATATTTAAGGCTTCAATGATGGGCTTGTAGTGCATATTACCCGTTTCAAATTCTAATAGCTCAAGAACAGGTGCTATCATACGACGATAATGATGCACATAAGAGCTGCGCGCACGTTCATGAACCAAGCTATCATAGGTAATTTGTTTTTCAGGATCTTTTTTGTGTATAGCTTCCAGAGTTTCTTTTGTAACCACTGAGTAAATGGCGGTTTTGATAACCTCGTCTTCTCGCTGAAGAATCGTGCTAATTAACGTGTTAAGCAATGCCTTACGATTACAACTTTTCTTAATTTCAATAACTTTCGATAACTCCTTTTTAAGTTTATTTTCTCCTGACGTAATTATTTTTTTCGTTAACCTGATTAAAAGGTCAATTAGATTATCAATGACTTGTCGTCTTTTCATCAGCGCGAAGATCGCAAGCAAAGCATAACGATGACTTTCGGGCATAACCCTAATAGCACTGGGATATTTCGTACAAATGTTACGGTAATAGCGTTGTAGTGATTTATTTGGGATGCTATGAAGACACACGGGCAAAACAAGCGACTTCAGGAATCTGAGCTTATCAGCCTCACCTAGAATTGTTTTTAATGACAAACCACCTGGCCATCGTTTAAAAACAGATAATTTTGATACATTATTTTTTTCAACCAGCAGTAACTCATCAAGGGAGGCTTTCGTATCAATACTTAGGTTTGAAAAAATCGTCTCAAATAAATATGTCTCGTATTGATGCCTCGCGCTCTTAATCGTCTGTTCAAACACGGCATTACTTGGTTGCTCAATCTTTTTTGTTATTAAAAAAGCAGACACACGTTCTTTTAATTGCTCCAGATTCAATGCCTCTTGTGGAAATACCGTATCAAATAACCAATTTTTAATTAACGCTGCATCTTCTTGGCTAATTGCTCTTGAATGAAAATAGTCTCTAATCTCCGACCGATAACGCTCAATTGTTCTGTTTGGCGTTGATTGATTTAATATTTTAGAAGAGCAATCTAATTGCTTACTGATTACTTTAATTGCTCGTTGCGGAATTTCGGAATTTTTTTCAAAAAATGAATGCTCGTGTTCATAATATTTAAGTAATAGCGCAAAATACAATTGCTGAGGATTTTGTTTTGTCCTGATTAATTCGACTTGTTCATCCGTTAATGACCAATTGAGTTTACTTTGCGGCGTCATCTTAAAATCAACACTCGTTACTGCGAGCATAAGACTCGCGAGCAGACTCAATAGCTTTATGGAATTTCTGTTCCAAAATGGTTTGTGATGGTAATTCACTCAAATACTGAGCAACATGAATGCCGCTTTGGTCCATTTTAAGATATTCAATATCGTCTTGATCTTTACCCGCACACAGTATGATACCCAGCGGTTTTTCTTCATACGGTAATCGCGCATGCCTATCAAGCCAATTGAGATACCACTCCATTTGTCCTTTATAAGCCGGATCAAAATTACCCATTTTCAAATCCAGTGCGATTAATCGCCTAAGTCGTCGATTATAAAATAACAAATCAAGATAACGATCTTTTTTGCCCGTGCTCATTCTTTTTTGCCGTGACACAAAACAAAAATCTTCTCCGAGCTCCTGTAAAAATTCAACGATATTATCTAAGATTAAATCTTCGAGTTCTTGTTCGCATTGATAATTTTTACTGCCAATAAAGCTGATGAAATAGGGATCTTTGAAAACAAGATTACTTGATAAGCTATCGTCTTGCCTGAGTGCAGCGATACTACTTTTGATCACGGCCTCTGGTTCTTTGCTGATCGCCGTTCGTTCATAAAGCATGCCATCGATCTGACGCTTGAAGTCTCTTACACTCCAGCGCTGAATACGACACATTTCTGTATAAAACTCACGCTTTAATGCTTCATCAATGGCGCAAATAATCAGAAAGTGTGACCAGGACAATTGTTTCGACAGTGTTGAAACAATTTCACGGTTCGGAAATAAGCGAGTAAATTTTAACATTCTAGAAATATTAACTTTCCCATAGCCGCGCCCATATTCTAGTGACAGCTGGGATGATATATTTTCGATCACTTTATCACCATACGCTGCACGCTGAGAATCAAGGATCTCTTCATCAATACGCCGGCCAATCATCCAATTTAACAAAACTTGCGTTGAATTATATTCCCTAGCAACATGCTCTTTAGCTTGATGAATTAGCTTTCGAATGTCGTCATGCAGTGCTGTTGATAGCAATGCGATTTCACGCTCTTCATCTGGCTTGATTTCCTTATTCTTTGGCATACTGAAAGTTCCTATAAGCACGGGTATCGGCAGTTTTACTATCAAAATAGTATGAATTTAAGGGAGGAAGCGTAGCAGAAAACATCAAAGGATGGAAATGTTATTTTAACTCGGCACTTTTGATCAAGTGGCGGCAAAATCGATGGTCTTTAGTCCCAGGCCATCATACCTAACGCCGGCGCGTTTTAAACGCGCCTTTAATTTTTTGTTATCCCGACCTAAAATTTCATCCTGAATAACAAGGGATAAAAATTCTGGGTACGCCAATTTTCTTTCAATGGATTCTCGATTACGTAATGGCAATTGCTCCATAACGTGTAATAATCGCACCTGCTTAAGCAGGGTGTTTATTTCTGGCATTGGATGTGTCATGACCTATACTCCTTCGTTTAAGTTATTGTAAAAGTGTTGATGTGTCTCGGCAGAAACGCGCCTGTCCGGTGTACGTTTCTGCCAGTGCATCAAATGCATGCTGAGTCGGTAACGGTTGGTATTCCAATCCCTCCTTCAAAATGGATTTGATGGTTTTGTAATGAACACTATTAAACATCAGTGCTCGATGACATGCAGCATCCAAGCGTGCACTACCATATTTTTTGTTTAAGCTAAGTATTCCTTGTGCTGCTCGGAGATAATCAGTGATTTTATCTGTCAACAAAACCGTAATCACTTGCTTGCAATGTATTCCTACACTGTCAGATTGTTCTAAACACCATGGAGCATCTTGCATAGCATAAGCGCTCGCATTCGGAGGCAGATGGGCGTCTATTGTATGTTTCGTCCCAGGATCAATTAACCTTGGATGAACCGCAACCAATGTATGTTCTTGGTATATCCGAACCGTTGTTTCCGTCGACCGAAGCCATAATATTTCTTGAACCAATTGATATGGCGCTGAATACCTACATTGCAGATACATGACATGACAATCATTATGAAGCTTCACTTTTTCCCAGACGGCACATTCAGGCGGGTTATCTGGCAATGGTTGCAATAACAATGCCTCGGTCTGACTGAATAACGTGAGGGGCTTAGCACGCGTTGTGCCGTGGATACGATTACCGGCTTCTGATAAAACCCACTGTATTAATTGCTGGTTCCCATTCACCAAGCTCTTAAACGCACGTAGTGGCACAAAGTTGTTTTTTACATACTTTACGCCTGACTCAACACGGCCTTTTTTTTGTGGGTCTCGTGGAGGGCAAGCCGAAATCATAAACCCATATCCTTCGGCATAATCAGCATAGGCTCGTTGTACAACAGGATCATAATAACAGGCTTTGGTAATAGCGCATTTTGCATTATCAATGATGATTTTTTTTGGAACACCATTAAAAAATTCAAATGCACGGCGATGACACCCAAGCCACGTTTCAACATCTTGATGCAGGACCAATTCCGCGTACATATGCCGACTCCAAGCCAAGACCATAACAAAAATCCAGGTTTTAGTGACTTTCCCGGTCACTTCATCAACTAATTTAGGTCCGTAGCCAAAATCAACCTGTGCGCATTCACCTGGTTTAAATTCCAAAATAGTCGTAACAGCTGGCGGCAAATTGTCTTTGATCTTTTTCACAAAGCGCTGTACGGAGTCATAGGAGCCTTCAAACCCATGTTGGCGCTTTAATGCAGCGTACATCGTTGTGCCCTGAATGCCTTGTTGGCACCATTCTTCAATTTGTTTGCTGTAAGGCAAGACAGAGGATTGCGTTACCTTTGCACTTGGTGGCTGTTTAAAAAAAGTTGCTAAAACTCCATCCGTAGGTATCTCTTTTTTGATATCCAACCAATTTTGTTGGACTGCAATTTTTCGAACGGCCCGTATCTTTTTTCGGTTAGCTAATTTTGTCTGCGCAATGCCTCGTATTGTTTCACCCGATCGTAGACAGACAATAATTTGACGAATTTCATACATTTCAAAACTTCTCCTAGCCATGAGCAATTCTCCTTGATAGTAATCAAGAAAATAGTACTCTTATTTGACGGAAGTTTGATATGCCTGGTGGGTCCATTAGGGTGCGGTTACCCTGGGTCCATTAAGGTGCGGTTTTGGTGGGTCCATTAAGGTGCGGTCGGAAAGGTCCCTTTAGGGTGCTGATTAACATTAATGCTCGGACATAGTGATTCTGGTATGATGTCTGTTTTTTGGAACAAGGATGTTACGAAGATGCCGTACAGTTTAGATTTAAGAAAACGCGTAGTTGATGCCATTCACAGGGGGATGCAAAAGAAAAAGGCAAGTAAACTTTATAATATTTCGAGGCAAACAATTTATGACTGGCTTTCACTAGAAAAGAGAGAAGGTCACTTGAATCCTCAAACGGGATTTCAAAATGGGCATAGCCATGGCATTAAAGAT
>JAHZKG010000026.1 GCA_022600515.1 Gammaproteobacteria bacterium | reverse complement strand
TGATTGGCTCGCTGAGCGAGATAAAAACAGGGCTAATAAGGCTGATACAAGGGTTGTACAAATGCATGAAAATGCTTAATTAACAAGAGCAAATTGATAGGACGAATTAATGGGAATTTACAGCACTTTTTGGACTTGACCGATTCCAACCAGAATATAAAGACGATGAAGAGATTGTAACAACCGCGGTAGAGCAACATAGTTCTGCTATTTATCATGCATCATATCGATTACAATGCGATACAGAGGTTGTCTCAGCTGCACTTTGGCAGAATTCTAAAGAAAATAGACATCAAATATTAGAGCATATTGAACAAAGCATCAGGGAATTCGTTCAGTCGGTATACCCTTGGTTGCACGCTGATGAAGTGATCCAAGCTGAGATAATAGAAGCTGCCCACAGTGCATTTTCTCGCATGAATGACGCGAGAGGTAGAACGTTCGAAACAGCACTAGAGCAAGCGGTAGCGGCGAAATACAAGGGCGCTAAAAGTGCTGAAAGTAGAGAAACGCCTCCTTCTGTAGCTGATGTAGCTGATGTAGCTAATTTGAGTGAAAAAATGTCTAACTTATCACTGTAAATTAATACCTAAGCTTATGGTTGTTGTTAAAAATATTTAGGGCGTGCCTGTAAGAAGTTCAGGTAATTTTTTAAGCGCGCTCTCTATGGGCAATGCGGTGATGTTGTGTGCCAGATGAAGGACATCGCGCCCTGTATAAACAATAAATAACTCTGCCATAGCGTAATCGGTTTTGAATTGTCTTAAGCCATGTAGCATTTTGGGTGTGATGGTCGCGTTGTGTTTAATTTCGAAGGCAAGCAGTTTTTTTTCGCCATATACAATAAAGTCAACTTCTGTGCCCGTTGTTGTTTTCCAGTAATAGACTTGGAAGTTTATTCGATGATAATCAATAAGCGCGAGTAGCGATTGATAAAACAGCGTTTCTAACCCCATGCCGGCTATTTCACTGGGTGCATCAAGTATGCCTTTGGGGCGCAATTGAGCATAAACGCCCGCATCAAAATAATAAAATTTATTCGTTGTAATTAACCGACGTTTTGCTTTTTTTGTGAATGCGGGCAGCATGTGTGCTAATAAGAGATCATTTAAAATACTAAAATAATTTTGTATCACTTGGCGATTCACACCGACTTCTCGTGCAATTTCTGTTGCATTGATAACAGCGCCTTGTGAAAAACTGGCCACCTCAAGAAAACGCGAAAATGCAGAAACATTTCGGGTCAGGCCTTCTTGAATGACTTCCTCCCGTAAATAAATATCGATATACGTTGCTAAATAACCAGCCGGATCAGCATAGGTATAGGTTGCCGGTAGCATGCCCAATGTTAGAGCATGCTCAAGTTTGAAATGATTATCTAATTCTTGAATCGTCAGTGGGTGCATATGATACTGAATGGCTCGGCCAGCCAGCAAGTTGATACCATCACGTTTAAGTTTTCTTGCAGAAGAACCAGTTAAAATAAAACGCTGCGCTTCGTGCTCGATTAATCGATGGACTTCATTCAATAATTCTGGAATTTTTTGAACTTCATCAAGCACTATCCAGTCATTTTTTTTGAGTGAAATTTTTTCACGTAATGTTTCAGGTTTTGCTTTAAGGGTGCGATAGGTGAGTGGATCGAGCAAATCAATATAGGTGTGAGGTTGATTTGAAAGATTATGCTTTAACCACTGTGTTTTTCCTGTTCCTCTTGGACCAAAAATAAAAAGGCTATCTTGATGGGTTAGAGGTAAATTAAATGAGCGAGGAAACATAATGTTATTGATAATTGATTGTTGTACCATCAATTATAGTTGATAATCGGTGATTGCACCATCAATTATCAATTACAAATTATAAAACATCAATCATTGGTTGGCATGATCGCATTTGGTACGTAACTTGAGATAACCTGATAGTGTGGAAAGCTCAGTTCGCCTGTGATAGCAATAGGTCCTGCGGTAAGCCAGGCATGGGCTGCATATCCGTTGGGTTTATCTATGTTTTTTGCGAAGCCAATGTATAAAATATAGGGGATATTGAGCTGCTGACACCAAAATTTTGCAACCATGGCTTGTGTTAGGCAATTTGAATTCCAAGGGGTGTATTTTGCAGCGAGTTTAATCGAGCGTCGGAGTTGAGTTGCATGGCGAAGTTGTTTTTTAGAGAGTATGGTTGAGCACATTATATTTTTATACAAAATACCAAAATAAGGGGATAAGCGCTTTAATGGAAAAAGTAAAATGCACGCACGCGCAATGCCACATAAGAAAAAATTAATACAAAATAGTATTTTTAGTTTGAAAGGAAGATGCCAGAAGAGGTACACTTTTTTTTTAACGTTTTTTTTGAAAATTTTTTTTAGAATAGAGCGCATAAAATATCCAATAAGCAGCTGTAGTAAATAAAAAACTTAGTTATAGCTAAGATAATATAATATCAAGGACTGAAATCATATGTATTGCTATCGTGCGTTTGGCTTGTATATCCACTCTGCTGTTATTTTGCCTGAGTTATTGATTGATTCAAATCATCATGCTCCTGATGTGGTGATTCAGTTAGGTGAAGTAAATCCTGATGGTTTATTAAATCCTGAAGACAGCGGCGCTTTTTATCAGTCAAATAAAAATGAGTTTTGGTTGCATGTTCCTGATGTAGCACGTTATTTAATACGTGATGGCCAGCAGATTACAATTGATCCATCTGATGCAATTGATGAAGCGAGTTTACGCGTATTTTTATTAGGCTCGTGTATGGGCGCATTGCTCATGCAGCGCGATTTACTTTTATTACACGCAAATGCAATTAAAGTAGGTGAGCACTGCATTTCATTTGCTGGGCGTTCAGGCATTGGCAAGTCGACGCTATCCGGGGTGTTCATGCAGCGAGGTTACTCTATTTTAGCGGATGACGTCTGTGCTATTAATCAAGCAGGGGACGTTGCACCCAGTTTTCCGCAAATTAAGCTTTGGGCTGACGCGAGTAAAAAATTAAATATTCAAACCGATGCACTCAGAAAAATTAGACCACAACTTGAAAAGTTCGCAGTGCCTTTAGATGCACGCTTTCAAGAGGCAAGTTTACCGCTAAAAGTGATGTATATTTTAACGCATAATAATCAGAATACGTTTGAGTTTAATACGGTCCATGGCATGAAAAAAATACTCTCATTGAGTCGAAATACATATCGCCATCAATATTTGAAAGGCTTAGGTAAAACAGCTGTTCATTTGAAAAGCACAGGGGCTTTGGCGTCAAAAATCAGCATCGTACATGTCTCAAGGCCTAAATCAGGCTTTCAATTAGATCAGTTAGTCGATTTAATTGAAACAGACTTGTCAGAGCGAGGCATGCTACATGCCTGACGAACGAGGAATTTACTGGTTGGCTTCTTATCCTAAATCAGGCAATACATGGTTTAGGATATTTTTAGCGCACATACTAGATGCCTCGGGTGAAGCATTAGACTTGAATCAGGTACGAACAGGCGCTATTGCGAGCGCTCGTGGGTGGGTTGATGAAGCGTTAGGGTTTGATAGTTCAGATTTATCTCATGATGATTTAGATGCATTACGCCCAGCGGTTCATGCATGGCACGCTAAGCGCTTTTCAAAGATTAATTACCATAAAGTCCATGATGCTTATACTTATTTGCCTGATGGCAACGCATTGCTTGGGGGTAATGCGTGCTTAGGGGCTATTTATTTTATACGAAACCCGTTAGATGTTGTGGTGTCATTTGCAAATCACTCGAACTATTCAATAGATAAAACCATTGCTGCTATGAGCGCACCAACCCATGCATTTAACCAAGGGATTTATAAGCAGCATGAACAATTGCGGCAAAAATTGTTGTCATGGTCAATGCATGTCAAAAGTTGGCGTGAAGCAAAAAATATGAATTGCTTGGTGATTCGTTACGAGGACATGAAGCAGCATCCTATTTCAGTATTTACAAAAGCGATTCAATTTTTAAAACTTCAAGTATCGCATGAAGAGATTGAACGTGCTTTAGGCTATTCCGATATTAAGCGATTACAGGATTTAGAAAAACAACATGGATTTAAAGAAAAGCCAGCGGATGCAAAGGTTTTTTTTAGAAAAGGCGTTGTAGGTGATTGGAGAACTAAATTAACATCAAAACAAGTCGATCAAGTGATTCAAGCGCATGGGACGATGATGGAAGCGTATGGTTATCTTTAGGACAGGAGTAGAACTGCATGCAAACGATTGATATGAAAAAAATATTAATGATTAACCAAGAGGTTATTTATACCCAGGTTGAAAAAGAAATTGTTATTATGGATGTAAAAGATGGCGCTTATCATGGATTAAACCCTGTTGCAGCTGAGCTTTGGATGCTATTAGAAAATGAACCCATGACCCCGTACGCGATGGCACACTATTTACAAGAAAGCTATGCGATAGATGAGCCAGCTGCCGTAGCCGATGTGAGTGCATTTTTAACTGCGATGTTAGCCCAAGATTTTTTAATGCCGTCGGTTACTTAGCTGTGACTTAGAGTAAACAAAAGGATGTGAGGCATATCAATGCAAAAGAAAAGCTATTGGAGCTTAACAAAGCGTCAGCTGTGTGACGTAGAATGTTTGTTGAACGGCGCTTTTTCACCGTTGACAGGATTTTTAACTGAAGCTGATTATGTGTCTGTGTGTGAGAATATGCGCTTAACAAATGGTGTGCTTTGGCCTATGCCAATCACACTGGATGTGTCTGAAGACTTTGCAGCACAGCATACATTAGGTGATAGTATTGTCTTGGTTAATGATGAAAATCTGCCGATTGCGCGATTGGATGTATCCTCTATTTGGAAGCCAAATAAAGCATTGGAGGCAACACAGGTTTTTGGCACGACAGATAAGCTTCATCCGGGGGTGAATTATTTATATCAGGAAGCGGGCTCTTGGTATATGGGGGGCGTGCTGCATGTGTTATCCCATCCAAAGCATGACGATTTTCAGAGTTATAGGCATACGCCATCGGAATTAAAGCAATTATTTAATTATTATGGTTGGTCCCGTATTATTGCTTTTCAAACGCGAAATCCAATGCATCGAGCGCACTTTGAGCTGACACAGCGTGCAGCACATCAAGCGAACGCACATGTACTGATTCACCCTGTGGTTGGCATGACCAAACCGGGTGATATTGATTATGTGTTGCGTATTAAATGCTATGAACATATTTTAAAGTATTATCCGTCACAGGTGATGTTGAGTTTATTGCCCCTTGCGATGCGAATGGGCGGGCCACGGGAAGCGCTGTGGCATGCCATGATTCGTAAAAATTATGGTGCGACACATTTTATTGTTGGGCGCGATCACGCAGGCCCCGGGCTTAATCATGACAATCAGCCTTTTTATGATGCTTATGCGGCACAAAAATTAGTCCGCGCTTATCAAGATGAAATTGAAATAGAACTGATTACTTCGCCAGAGATTGTGTATGTTAAAGAAAAAGCCATTTTTTTGAATACAGAAGAAGTAAAGCCCACAGATACTGTTCAGAGTGTTTCAGGTACAACGCTTCGACGCGCGTTAAAAAATAGAGACGTCTTACCCGATTGGTTTTCTTTTCCGGAGGTCATTCAAACACTTCAAACAGCATATCCACCAAAATATAAGCAAGGGTTTACGCTATTTTTTACGGGATTATCAGGGGCGGGAAAGTCAACGCTTGCCAAAGCCGTACGTGCAAAGCTGCAAGAAGACAATCTGCGAGCTGTGACGTTATTAGATGGCGATGTGGTACGCAAGCATTTATCCAAAGGCCTTGGGTTTTCCAAAGCGGATAGAGATACGAATATTGAGCGTTTGGGCTATGTTGCCTCAGAAATAACCAAGCATCGAGGGATTGCAATTTGTGCTGCGATAGCACCCTATGAGGCGATGCGGCAAAGCGTTCGTCAGCGCATCATGCAATATGGCGGTTTTATTGAAATTCATGTTTCAACGCCTATTTCAGTCTGTAAATCACGTGATATTAAAGGCTTGTATCAACAAGCAGAAGAGGGCTTACTCAGTGGATTTACAGGGGTAGATGCACCGTACGACATACCAACGAATCCAGAGCTTGTAATAGATACATCAGAGTTGACCGTGCCTGATGCACTTGAGCGTATTTTTCATGTGTTAAAAACACAAGGTTTTTATACAGGTCAATCGATGCGAAACACATCATTAGAGGTCGCTTTGGATAGGTAAACTATGTGGAATAGTCATCAAGAAACACCTGAAGTCCGCGTGATGCGTCTGTGCTGCCGTTATGCTTTGGATGAGATAGATATTACCGACTGCCGGTCGGCTTTAATTTTATTGTTAGCTCAATTAGATGAAGCTGATTTTTTGGAGGGCTTGCATCACCAGCGGTTATTGCTTTTGGTCTATCAAGTGCTATCAACTGATTTTAAAGTGCATGTTTCTTCTGATTTGATGACGGCTTTATCTCAAGAAGCACACGTTATTTTAAAACGTCAGTTAGTGTTGATGGCGCTTGAGCGGGATATTGACCAGGCGTTTAAGTCAGAAAACATACCCTATTTTTTTCTAAAAGGCCCTATGTTAAACCGCACACTTTGGGGGCGTCGCATGATGCGTTATTCAGGTGATTTGGATGTGTTGGTGTTACCTGCAGATATGATCACAGCAGATGCAGCGTTGAGAGCCATTGATTATTATCCCAATATTTCAAAAAGAAAATTACGTGTGTCTCAATTAATTCATCGTTGGAGTACCGAAAAAGATATTTCTTATTATAAAAAAAAATCTTTTGGTTTCATCGAATTGCATTGGAAAACGCATTATATTGAATTTATTTTTAAGCCGAATCATGTGCGAGAGCAATTACTTGATGATGAAAATTATGTGCTTTATTTATGTTTGCATGCAGCAAAACATGGTTGGTCTCGTTTGATATGGCTTGTTGATATTATTGCTTTTTTAAAAGCCAAGAAGCTTGATATTTTACACGTGCGTGCTTTGGGCAAAAAAAAACATATTGAGCCTGTGGTTGATGAAGCGATTTTACTGGCCAAAAAATGGCTCGGCATCGAGTTACAAGATGATGTTTTTTTGGGGCAGCTTAAAAACAGATCGTCTATTTTGGAGAAACGCCTTCAGTGGGCAGAACAAAGAGACGCAAAACGCTCTCTTTTGAATTCAACACGATGGCTTTTATCGAGTCATTTTTTTTGTTCAAATGTTTTTTATCAGTTGTATTTATGGGGCGTTTGTTTTTGGGATGCAATCAAGATTAAGCTCAGTAAAAGGCTAAAAGCAACCCATGCGTGATGTGGAATGGTGCCACGATAAGCGATATAGCTCATGGCAAGAACAGCAGTAGCAATTTGTATTCGTGTAAAATAGGCTGGTTTTTTTGTAAGCAGCATATAATATGCCCCTAGAATAATGCCTGCAAAAAAAAGAGCGCCAAACGTATCAAACCAGGTGTGATAGTGAAAATGAACCAATCCAAACCCAATGCCACCCAAAAGGCAAGCAATCGTGATGTGTAACGCATGATTTTTAGTATGTAAAGCAAACCATCCATAGAGCACGGTAGCGAATTGCATGTGGCCACTTGGAAAAGCAAAGCCTGCTTTATGTAATGTTGGGGCGAGTGGTATTTGGAAGGTATATTTCAAGGCGACATTCAGCACCGTGCTGATGAGCATGATACACGTCGCGTGATAAAAAAGTGTTCTATCGCCAAATAAAAAGCCACAACCCAAGAAAAAAATAAGCCATGGCGCATCGGTGAAATATAAGAAAAACTGGGCAAGTGCATCCATTATTCAATTGCTTTTAGTCGAGCATCCATAAAAATAAGTTTAAACGTGCGTTGATATTTATCGGTTGCATACGTCCAGACTTCAGGTTTGGATTTACTTGAAACAGAGCGATTAATAAAGGTTTTATTGGTCATGGATGGACTGCCGCAAGCAGAAAATACTTTATCGGCTAAGTCTCCAACAGCGAACGAACGGTTTCCGCACACACTAGATGCATTGGTATCAGAGCCATTAAAGCGAATAGAACTAATTTTATTATCCATCACGTCCACTTCAAGTGTGTTGCCACTTGAGCCAATAGGAAGTGACCAGGTATTATAAATTAGCCCGTAGCCTCGATAAACAGGATCGGGATTGAGCGTACTGTAAACCAGTTGGGTTACAGGAATTTGTTCAACGGCGGTATTTTTTGATTTGGCTTTAGACGAAGGGGTGCCGCAAAGTGATAACACTTGGGCTTCGGTCATGCCAATACGAATGTAGCCGTGATTTTGTGGGCAATAAAAAGGTTCTTGTTCTGCAAAACAGACAGTTGTGAGCATCAAGCCCATCAGACAAAGTACGGTGGAGAAGGAATTAAGCTGAGATGTTAAGCGCATAAAACCACCTGTTTTACAGTAAATAATTAGCTCATGTTATTAGTATAGCCCAGCTGCATCAAAAATACCGCGTCCAATACGAATCCAGGTGCTTCCTGCTCGAATCGCAGGGATAAAATCATGACTCATGCCCATGGATAGTGTATCTAAAGAGAGATTTAACTGTTTGTTCAGTGTATCCAGTGCTTGGTTTAATTTCAAAAACGTATGATAAGCAACCTCGGCATCTGTGTTTTTTGCAGGAATAGCCATGAGCCCTCGAAGCTTTAAATTAGGATAGTTTTGAATATGTTTGGCCAGTGGTATAAGCTCATCAAATGAACAACCTGACTTACTGGCTTCAGCATCTATATTTACTTGAATGCATAGGTTTAATGCTGGCAGTGATGGCGGTCTTTTCGTACTGAGTATTTTAGCAATATCGGCTCGGCAGAGGCTATGTACCCAGTTAAAATGTGCAGCGATATGTTTTGCTTTATTGCTTTGAATGGGTCCAATAAAATGCCAGGTGATGGGGAGGTGTTCTAAGGCGTGTTGTTTGGCTTCAGCTTCTTGCCAATAGCTTTCCCCAAAATCATGAATGCCTGCATCAAAAGCCGTTTGTATAGCTGTTATGGGTTGATTCTTACTGACAGCAAGCAGATGAATTGAGTCGGGTGTTCGAGCGCTGATGAGCGCTGTTTGTTGTATCGCATCCAGGTAATCCCGGATGCGTGTTTGAATGTTGTGATTTATTTTATTTGATTTCAAGGGCTTCTTTTTGGTGGGTCACAAGCGTTTTAATGCCGTCTTCTGCCAGTGAAAGCATGGTGTTTAGTTCATCACGGCTGAAGCTACTGTCTTCGGCTGTTCCTTGAATTTCAATAAATTGTCCCGCTTCATTCATCACAACGTTCATATCTGTTTCGGCGAGCACATCTTCGGCATAATCTAAATCAAGTACCGGATGACCACGGTAGATACCAACAGACATTGCAGCAATAAACTGAAAGGCTGGCGCTTGTTTTAATTTATGTGTTGATACGAGCAGGCTAATGGCATCATGTAGTGCAACACATGCGCCAGTAATGGCTGCTGTGCGTGTGCCGCCATCGGCTTGGATTACATCGCAGTCGAGTGTAATCGTACGCTCACCGATTGTTTTAAGATCAACGCACATACGTAATGAGCGACCAATTAAACGTTGGATTTCAAGCGTTCGACCGCCTTGTTTTCCTTTGGCGGCTTCACGATCGGAGCGATCGTGGGTTGCACGAGGGAGCATGCCATATTCGGCGGTGATCCAGCCTTGATTCTTGCCTTTTAGAAAACGAGGAACACTCTCGAGTACCGATGCGGTACATAAAACACGTGTTCCACCAAACTCAATTAAGACAGATCCTTCTGCGTGTTGGGTATATTTTCGTGTTATTTTAATAGTTCTTGGCTGATTTGGTTCACGATTACTCGGGCGCATGGTAAAATCCTAAAAGATAAGTATGTAATGGGTGTGAAGTATAAACGTTTCATGAGACGGATGCACCTAGATGATTTTTTTTTGGAGGCCTGTGTGGTAGAGCAAAATCGAGGAAGTCTTTTTATTGTTGCGGCACCTTCAGGGGGAGGCAAAACCAGTTTAGTTAAAAAATTAATTGATAATCTCAATGATATTTTAGTCTCTGTTTCGCATACAACAAGAGATCAGCGAGCGGGTGAGGTGCATGGAGAGCAGTATTTTTTCACGGATGAAGCTGCTTTTTTAGAGCTTGTGACAGCGGGTGAATTTATTGAGCATGCACGCGTGTTCAAGCATTTGTATGGTACCTCTAAGCATGCAATTAACAAGCAGTTGGCGTCAGGTATAGATGTTGTTTTGGATATTGATTGGCAAGGAGCTGCTCAAATTAAAACTATTTTTCCTGATGCAGTGACTATTTTTATTCTTCCTCCGTCGCTTGATGTATTGAAACGGCGATTGATGCAACGAAAGCGGGATAATGCGGCTGTTATTGAAGACAGAATGCAGCGAGCATGCGATGAACTGAGTCATTATAGTGAATTTGATTACTTAATCGTAAATGATAATTTCAATCATGCGGCGGCGGAACTGAGGGCTATTGTCGTTGCAAATCGATTGATGGCGGTACGTCAAATTCAAAAGCAACACAAGTTGCTTTCATTTTTGTTGTCCGCGAAGTAGAATGGTGTACTTTTTAGCTTGATATGAGGGGTGAAGCATGGCACGTGTAACAGTTGAAGATTGTTTAGAAAACGTCGAAAATCGCTTCGAATTGGTAATGGTAGCCGCAAAACGTGCGCGTCAAATTGCTATTCATGGGGCGCAACCTATGGTTGAATGGGAAAATGATAAACCGACTGTGGTTGCATTACGTGAAATATCAGAAGCATTAATTGGACCGGATATTTTGAACGAAGAGTAAGTTTTTTAAAAGCATGTAATAGGGAGGGTTAACGTGAATTACTTTGAGGAACTGCACGAAGAGTTGGTGCGCTACCTTGAACCTAAGCACGTTGAGCTATGTGAAAAAGCCTATAGGCTTGCAGAAGAAGGACATTCAGGGCAAATGCGCCGTTCAGGTGAGCCCTATATTACACACCCTGTTGCGGCGGCTTTAATTCTTGCGAAAATGCGGCTTGATTATCAAACCATCATGGCGACATTGCTACATGATGTGATTGAAGATACGTCTGTAAGCCATGAGGCAGTAGCTCGTGTCTTTGGAGAAGAAATTGCGGCATTGGTTGATGGCGTTACGAAACTAACAAAAATCAAGTTCGAATCGCGTGCAGAAGCACAAGCTGAAAATTTTCGAAAAATGATTTTGGCGATGGTCAAAGACATTCGTGTGATTTTGGTCAAGCTTGCCGATAGGTTACATAACATGCAAACCTTAGGTGTGATGCCTGCAACCAAAAGGCATCGCATTGCGATTGAAACCCTTGAAATCTATGCGCCTATTGCCAATCGACTGGGTATGCATGCTATTTATACAGGCCTTGAGGATTTAGGATTTAAAGCCTTATATCCTATGCGGTATCGCGCGATAAAATCAGCCGTTGAGAAAGCCCGTGGTAATCGCCGTGAGTTAACGCGACGCATTGAGCAGGACTTACAGCAAGCACTTGATGCATTGTCTATTCCATATGAGCATGTTTTTGGTCGTCAAAAGCATTTATATAGCTTATATCGTAAAATGCGACAAAAAAAAGCAGCGTTTTCTGAAATTGTTGATGTGTTTGCCTTTCGGGTGATTACAGAAGATATTGATGCTTGTTATCGCGTGATGGGTGCTTTACATCGAACGTATAAACCCGTTCCTCAGCGTTTTAAAGATTACATCGGTATACCTAAAGTCAATGGCTACCAGTCATTGCATACCACCTTGTTTGGCCCTTTTGGTGTGCCACTTGAGGTTCAAATTCGAACCCGAGAAATGGATAAAGTAGCTGACAATGGGGTTGCTGCACATTGGATTTATAAAGCAAGTGGAACCGAAGTGAACGAGGCACAGTTGCGTGCTCGTGAGTGGGTTCAGCGTTTACTTGATTTGCAACAAAACACAGGCGATTCTTTAGAGTTTATTGAAAACGTCAAGATTGATTTATTTCCAGATGAAGTGTATGTGTTTACACCCAAAGGGCACATCATGGAATTATCCAAAGGGGCAACACCGGTTGATTTTGCTTATGCGGTGCATTCAGACGTTGGCAATGGATGTGTTGCAGCAAAAGTTAACCGACGCTTAGTGCCACTCAGTATTCCATTAACCAACGGGCAGACGGTTGAAATCATTACAGCATCTCATGCGCACCCTAATCCATCATGGCTTAATTTTGTTGTGACAGGAAAAGCACGAAGTAATATTAGAACTATTTTGAAAACACAAAAACGCGCAGAGTCAGTTAAGATGGGCGAGCGTTTTTTAGAGCAAGCCTTCTCTAAATTATCTAGGGATTACGCAGCTGTTCCCGCTGAGTCGATGGAAGCTTTGCTAGAAGATTTAAAATATAAAACCCTTGAGGATTTATTATATGCCGTTGGGGTTGGTGAACAAATGCCAATGGTGATTGCGAAACGTTTGGCGTTAGCACAGGAAGGTAATGTGTTTGAAATATCAGAAGGTGAGGCACCGTTAGCAATCAAAGGAACGGAAGGCATGGTGGTGCGGTTTGCTGAATGTTGCCAACCTATCCCAGGTGATAATATTGTCGGATTGTTTCAGCAAGGCCATGGTATTTTAGTCCATGCAAGCGATTGCGCTGCAGTGACTCAAGGTCGAACCAGTCCCGAGCAATTTGTTTCAATGCGTTGGGATGAGCAAGTACAAGGTGAGTTCTGGGTAGATATTACAGTTGAAGTAGCCAATGAACGTGGGATGATGGGCACGCTTGCAACCTGTATTTCAGAGGCTGAATCAAATATTGGTAATATTAATGTGGATCCACGTGATGGACGACATAACACAGTAACCTTTTCAATTAGTGTGTTAGGACGAGATCATCTTGCACGTATCATGCGTCGTTTGCGCGCCAATAAAAAAGTAACACGTCTTTATCGGAAGAAACAGGG
>JAHZKG010000025.1 GCA_022600515.1 Gammaproteobacteria bacterium | reverse complement strand
CCAAAATTTTGGGCATTCTTCAGGGTTTGCACCTGCACCACCCCCTGCCATATAAACATCAAAACTATCTTTATTCGCCGCTGTATTCACTGATTGAAAAATCATGTATTTATAGGTTTCTTTATTATTAAACCGAATGGCGAAACATTGTCCGTTAAGCTCATTGCAACCGTTATCACAGTTATTAAGCACACTTGGATAAAAACTACCAACCGCTGCGGTTCCTACGGCATAAACGGTATTGTCTTTATCTAGTGTTAAAGAGCTATTAGCCGGGAGCTGTTGAGGAGAGGTTAGTGCAGCATCATTTATAATCGCCTGTTGCATTGCCCATGAACCGAGCATGGTTTCTGGTGTGGCATATTGAGCTGTATAATTAAACTCGCTGAGGGTTATAGGGACCCCTCCGCTAGGCGCAACGCCATAAGGAAATGTAGATGTTGTATCTGCTGTTTGAAGTGCTATTGAAACAGCAGAGCGGGTGCAACTTGCCCCGGAACAAACAGAAAAGTCAAAGGATGCAGCACCAGTGACTTCTAAAAGAAGTAAACAGCTCTTTTTTGCGCCTAAGTTAAATGGGCTACTGCATATTGCCTGTGTGTAGTTTGTTGAGGAAAAAAGTTGCTCCGCGCCAGGGGGTAGTGTGCTTAATGTGTAACCACTACGTGTGCTTGATGTTTGATTCGTGACTAAAAAGGGCAGAACGGTGGTACTCCCAGGTAAGACGTGTGTGGGTAATGTGCCAAAAGGTTTAATGGTAAAGTTCGCGCCGGCAAAGCACTGTGCTGTGCCTACGAGCATGAGAACAAGAGAGAGAACAAAATTTTTTTTAAGCAACATAAGTGATATGTCCTAGTAATTGATTAGCATATAAGTAAGATGCGGAGGGTTTAAACGACACGGGAATTTTAGAGGTTGATGCAGAGGCGCTGGCTAAGTTAACCGTTCCATTGCCCAATGTTGCTGTGTTGAAGTAGCTGAACCGATAACCAAGCCCTACGCGAACATGTTGATAGACGTTTGCATCTAAGCCTAAGCCCAGTATGGCGCTAAACTTCATGTCATTGCCGCCTACAAATTCAGGCGTAAAATTTAGGCTACCTGTATCTGTTGTGCTGGTGCTGTAGCTGCCCGTGCGATTAAATGCAATCCCAAGGCCGCCTTCAGCATAAGGATGGTAGCGTTCTTTGGTTGTGGTCAATAATTTTATGCCGGCCAACACTTGTTGTACTTTAGTATTAAATTGATATGCGTATTGCGTAGAAGAGGACGCGTCGACGCCAACGGTATTGGTGCCGCTGATTTTTATTTTTGAGAAATTATTGTACTCAAGGCCCAGTTGTAAAAAAACGGGGTGGCTTGAAACATCACGCAAAAAACGCTCGCCGCCCAAAAATACGCCGTAAAATCCGGCATCACAACTTGAGTTAGAAGGCGCATAAGTATAAAGATTACTGTCAGTGCCTGTAAATTGTTGTGATTTTCTGCTGGCATCAATGCATGCATAGCCACCTTGAAACGACGCCATAGGCAGGAGTTTTTTGGATGGGGTAACAGCGCCGATGTCACCAGCGGCGGCAAAGTTGCTCCAAACTAGAAGCAGGGGAAACAACGCAATTTTTTTCATGTCTAGTCCATGACCTGATTTATAAAATTCTCAAATAAATTAGCGTGAGTAACCAGAAATTGCAAGTGCTTTTGAATTATGTGTGTTTTGGGCTTTCGCTCGGGGTCTCTTGTTGCTCAGGCAGTGCTTTTTCTAGATCATATACGGTATTAGCCTCAACAAGCAAAGGCATGAATACAGAGGCATTTTTTGCTTTTTGCCAATCGACATGATTTTGCTGCTCTGTTTTTAAAAATCGTTGACGATTATCTTCGGTTGGGTTTTCTAAGAAATGCATTAGGCTTTGGGCGGTTAAAGTAAGGCTTATCTTAAACAGCTTATTGTCTGGTTTGCTGAATTTTCCGAATGTGCTGATGGCTGATGTCGCCTTTGTTTTGAGTTCGCGATACAATGTTTTTTTAATGAGTGGCTGAAGTGCTGCTTTGAGTGCGTCTATTTTATTAGGAATATCGGCGACTTCGCTGTCAGTTTGTTCTAGTTGCTGTGCTTGTTCTACTCGGTCTTTTGTAACTAAAATGATAGCTTGAGCCGCTTGAAGTGCTGTTGTGTGTTTGATGCCTTCGTTTATTTTTGTGATTGTGTTCCGTCTTGCGCTTGTTTCAGGTAATTCTTCCATAGAAAAAAGCTTTAAAAAATGATTACAAAAAGTTTCCCATAACGCTGTAAATCGGGACGGCGTATGTTCTTGTATTCTGCTATTTAAGAAGGCAATTTTTTTCCGACAAATATCGATTTTTGTGAGTGGATCATCATTAGATGTGTATTCATCATTATCAGGGGTAGCCCCTTCAGGTGAATGCTCACGAAAGACCTCTATTTTTCTTCTGAGTACGCTATCAATTGCCTCAATTTCAGCCTCAATATCCTCTTTTCTGCGTGTTGCCCGTGTTTTGATGTGCGTTTTTGAATGGGGCATATCAAAACCTATAATAAAATAAAATTAATTATATTATAATATATAGGCAGTAAAGGCTGATTGTGCAAGTTTTGGTTAGGCTAAATCAATGGGGTCAACATCCATGGCCCAGCGTACGCCGCCTGCTCGAATGTGTGGTGGATAGGTGTTTTGAATAAAACGTAAGGCTTGATGAAGGTGGCTTCTTGTGGCTGATTTAATCAGGAGCTGCATATGATATTGATTGGCCTTGCGGGCTAGTGGCGCGGGAGCCGGCCCAAGAACGGTGACATCAAGCGGTTTTAACGCTGTCTTAATTGAGGCAAGAAAATGACTTAAATTAGTCTCGTTTCGGGCATAGGCACGGAGCAAAGCAAGGTGATGATAAGGCGGCCATGCCGCTTGGTCACGCAGAGGAAACAAAGCCTGTGTAAAGGCGGCGTAGCCCGTTTGGATGAGTTGATTAAGCAGTGGATTCTCAGGAAAATGCGTTTGAATAATCACTTCGCCTGGGTGTGCAGCGCGCCCAGCCCGACCGGACACTTGTGTAATGAGTTGGCCTAAGCGTTCGAGTGCACGAAAATCTTGATTATAAAATCCGGCATCGGCATCTAAAACCACAACCAATGTTAAATTAGGAAAATGATGCCCCTTGGCAAGCATTTGTGTGCCGATTAAAATTTGTGACTCGCCCGATGCTATTTTCGAGAGGCTTTCGATAAGCTGTTTGTTTTGTCGAATTTCATCGCGGTCAATACGCGCGATGTTCGTGTCTGGAAACTGCTCGGTTAAATATTCATGAATACGTTGCGTGCCAGAACCAACCGGCACTAAGTCGTCACTTTGGCAGGTTTCACAGTGTGCTGATATTGGCTTTTTTAGGCCGCAATGATGGCAAATGAGCTGATTTTTTTTTCTGTGTAGCGTCAAATGGCTGTCACAGGCACGGCAATCAGCCATCCAGCCACAGTCATGACACAATAAAACCGGTGAAAAACCGCGGCGGTTAATAAAAATTAGTGCTTGATTGCCTGCATCAACATGCTTTTTTATGGCTTGCATGGTCGGTATGGCCAGACCATCGGTTATTTTTTGGCGACGAAGATCAATCAGCTGATAATGCAGCGGTGTTTGGTTTTCAGCTTTTTGTGTAAGACAAAGGCGCGTATATTTTTTAAGTGTGCAGTTATGTAGGCTTTCAAGGCTTGGGGTGGCAGAGCCTAATACAATAGGAATATTCGCATGATGTGCGCGTACTAAAGCCGCATCACGCGCTGAATAACGAATGCCTTCTTGTTGCTTAAACGAGGCATCATGTTCTTCATCAATAATAATTAAACCCAGTTCAGGCATTGGGGTAAATAAAGCGGTTCGTGTGCCAATAATAAGTTTTATTTGATTGGTGCGTGCAAGTTCCCATGCCTTAAGGCGCGTTTTATCTGAAATATGTGAGTGCAGTGCTGCCATTGGGATATTAAAGCGGGCCTGAAAGCGCGCAAGAAGCTGAGGCGTTAACCCAATTTCAGGTACTAAAATAAGCACCTGCTGATTTTTTTCAAGCACCCGTGCAGCTAATTGTAAATACACTTCTGTTTTACCACTGCCGGTTACGCCATCAAGCACAAACGCTTGGTAGTGGCCCATGGCTGTGCGTATGAGTTGAAACGCCGAGGTTTGTTCTGGGTTGAGCGTGAGCGGTGTTTCTAGCGGCTCTGAGTGAGGTTCTGGGGTCTCAAGAACAGCAATTAGCTCACCTTCTCGATATTTTTTAGGGAGTGCGAGCGTTAGCACATCGGACAAAGGCGCATGATAATAGCGGGCCATCCACCGACACAGGGCGAGTAGCTGCTCTGAAATGAGTGGCGATGTATCAATGATGGAGGTAATCGGTTTGAGTTTGCTGCGAGGCACCTCAGAGGCGCCTGTATCCACAATAACCCCTGCGCGCTCTGCTTTTCGAAAGGGCACCCAAACCCGCGCCCCAATAATAGGTGTTGTATTGGGCAGGGGTAAATAATCGAAATAATCGCGTTTAGTATTAGGAATACAAATACGCACAGCCGATATAACAGACACGACTTAGCGTTCCCAGGTATGGCTGGCTGATTGTCCGGGTGCTGAAAAAATTTTAATCACCAGGCGGGCAATATGATGGCGCTCGAGTGCGAGTTCGTCATGAATAAGCTCTTGAACAAACCAGCGTGAGAGCTCTTCAATAGTAATATTCGCCAGTGGCATGAGCGTGATATCTTCTTTGAGAAACACCATTTTTTTATGATTGAACGTAAAATAATGATACGTCTCGTCTTCATCGTAGATTAAATAAGGTGACTCTGTAGGCATTAAAAACGTTTGATGTAGCTGCTTGCAAAGTGTTTGCACGCGATCTTTATAGTAGCGATAATCAAACGTGAGGCCATTTTCTTCAATTTGCGTGCTAAGCCCCAAATACACTTCATAACGATGTCCATGCAGTGGTTCGCGATCGGTGGCTGAAAAAATGGTGGTGTGGCCTGCAGAAAAACTCATGGCAGGTTTATGGAGTTCAACAGTCGTTAAATAGGTGCTCATGTGCCTAGACTCGCTCGTTTGTCGTGTAGTTGAAACCCGGTAAGGGGCACGTGGAACGCTTTGGTAAGACCAATGACTTTAAATAACTCACCCATTTCACTGGGTTGTAATAATTTTTTTACAGCTTGTTGTGCCGTAAATTGGGCTTTAATATTATGCTCATGATGCTGTGTTTCTTCTTCAAGTAAGCTTAACAAACCGTTCGCCAGTAAGAAAGAGGCTTGGTTTGTATAACCGGTGACATCAAAGCCTGCTTGAAGTGCGCTGTCTGCAACATGGGTGAAATCAACATGGGCGGTTATATCTTCTTCTCCTGGGTGATGCAGGGGGTTTGGATGTGTTGTATGTTGATAATGGCACATGAGCGTGCCTTTGCTCCTGTCTGGGTGATAATACTCGTGTTGTGGGAAGCCATAATCAATCAGTATGACCGCCCCTCGGGTGAGCAGTGAAAAGCAGCTTTTAATCCAGTGCGTCATAATAAGATTGGCTTCAGATGTATAAGGCGTTACATCATGCGTAAGTATGTTTTGAACATGTTGTGTTAATTCGGTATTAACACAGGGTTCAAAATGCTCAACAAGTTGTTGATTGCTGTCTAATCCAATCATGCTTTCAAAAATACCGTCAGGTGTTTTTAAAAAACGGTGAACGGGCATGGCATCTAATACTTCGTTCGCAAGGATGACGCCTTCGAACGGCGTGTTTGGTAAGCTGGTGTGCCACTGTATACGATCTGCTAAATGCGGTATTTCAGCTTGAATGGTGTGTTGTTGCTGTGATGCCAGCGCACCGCTGACTTCGAGTATATGGTAGGCATTGGGTAGTGCATCAAGTTGCTCAAGGCGCGTTAAAATATCAATGCATAAACGCCCTGTGCCTGCGCCAAACTCAAACAGTTCGGGGTGTGACAGATGCTTTAAAATCGCTTCACATTGATTGGCGAGCGTATAGCCAAATAACGGGGTGAGCTCAGGTGCCGTAATAAAATCACCTGTAGCACCCAAAGGCGATTGGGATCGGTTATAATACCCCCAGTTAGGTGAATAAAGTGCTTGCTGCATAAAGTCAACAAAAGCAATCTGGCCGTGCTGGGTTAAATGCTCGCGTAAGTAATCAGTGGGTTGCATGATAAATTATTGCATGTTTAAAAAGGGAACAATACCGTGAAACGAGACAAGACACAAGTCAGAGGTGTCGCACTGATTACAGGTGCAGCACGTCGCATTGGTGCCGTGATTGCAGAAGAGTTACATGGTAATGGCTATGATGTTGTAATTCATTGTCATCAATCTCAAGCTGAAGCTGAGTTGTTGATGCAGGCTTTGAATGCTAAGCGTGCGGATAGCGCGTCTGTGTGTGTGGCTGATTTAAGTCAAAAAGCAGAGGCAGAACAATTAGTGCATGCTGCCTATGCCTGGAAAAATCAATTAGATATATTAGTAAATAATGCGTCATGTTTTATTAAAACAGATGTGTCTCGTATGGATGAGGCTGCCTCGGATAGGTTATGGGCATTGAATGTTAAAGGGCCGTTCTGGCTTGCTTTGGTAGCATATGATGCGTTAAAGCAATCAGACAATGGCAATATTATTAATATAACGGATATACACGCAGAAAAGCCGTTGCGTGATTATGCAGTCTATGTGCAAACGAAAGCCGCACTTAAAATGCAAACCGAAGCCCTTGCGTGTGAGTTTGCACCTGATGTACGCGTTAATGCCGTGGCACCAGGCGCGATTATTTTACCTGAAGGGGATAATGCACTGAGTGCCGAAACCCAAGCACAGATGCTCTTGAAAATGCCGCTGAAGCGTTGGGGCGAGCCTATTTGGGTGGCAAAAGCTGTATCCAGTGTGGTGTGTAATTCGTATATAACAGGGCAAACGCTGCGCGTGGATGGCGGGCGAAGCCTTAAATAATCAATATATTGAAATATTATTAATCATAGTGTATATTATACTGCTTATTGATGGCATCAGGTAGGGTAATCACTATGACTCAGACAAGCATAAATCAAGACACGCAAGCAACAAATTTTCAGGCGGCACATCAAGAAGCGGTACAGCAAACACGACGACAACAGCTTCGAGCCGTATTACTCTCGATGGTGACTCTACCGAAGAGACTCGTTGTTTACGCAGCGCATGCCATGATGAATGGCCTAAAGGCCTTGACAAGCTTCTTCAGAGCGACACATCAGGAAGAGGTCATTTGTGTTGAAGCCGAGTTGATTGAGCCTGAGCAGGATGATGTGGTTATTTATGCAACGCTGATTGAGCCTGAGCCGGATGATGAGATAATTTATGCGGAAGCAGAACCGATTGAGAGCACGCATGATGAGGGGGGCGATGAGACAGACGCAGAAAACCTCGAGCAGGCGCAGTTGCGTATAGGGCTTGCAATGAGCCTCGCGGATGACAATCACGCCGTTGCAGCACGCGTTCATCATGGCCTGTTTGATAAAGTAACAACAGAAGCATTTTTACCTTCAGCACCACCGCCGGAGGAAGAGATACTCCCTTCAGCGCCACCGCTAGAAGCACTAGATAATGACTTAGAGGCAGCACTTAAAGAATCTGCGGATCTAGCGGCAGCAAAAGAAGAAAAAGAGGTGGCAGAGGCGTTGGAAGCGATAGAAATTGCAAGCCTAGAGTCAGGTGTTGAATATGACTTAGGCAGTGAGGGCAAAGCAGACGTGACAGGTAACACGACGGCACGGTTAGTTGCTGTTGTAGGTGCTACTGCTATGGCAGGGTTAGCGCTTTATAGTGTTTTTGGAGCGAAAGATAGTCCGCTTGACGCCTGTCGAGCGGTGCTGGGCATCAAATAAAATCGGTCGTTCAAGTGACGTTGAGCCTACACTTAATGTGTTTTTTTAGGTGTAGGGCTCGGCTTTTCTTTTGTGATTTTATCCCATAGCCGCTTTGGCGTTGCAAACAAGCCTGCAGTTGCTGTTGTTGTGTGTGGTGTTGTTTTTACGGTTTTTTCATCGGTAGGTGGTTTGCTCTTGCGTGCTTGTTTTTTTTCTTTTTTTTGTTCAGCCCGCTCCTCTTTCATCTCAGTTAGCTCATATGTGAGTCTTTGCTTATAACTGAGATGTTTCTCTATTGATTCAAGCTGTTTTAAATCTGAGCGAACGGACGCGAGTTCTGTTCGTTTATTTATACGCGCTTTAAGGTGCTGGCTTGTGCTGGATAGTGGCAACATACCAAATAGCTGACGTATTTGATTGACGAAGTTTTCCCATGGCGGCGTTTTGAGCGTATTGATTGTGTGTGTTATGTGCTCGATATCTTTGCGGCATAAATCAGCTGCACCAGAAATATCAGTAAAACTCAAGCCATTTGGCTGATAGCGCGCATTCTGTATGTTTGAGCGCTGAGACATGATCTCTTCATCGATGACTTTAATTTTATCTGTAAGTGCTTTAACGGCAGTTTTGTGAGCACTAGAAAAAAAAGCGGACATAGGGCACCAAATTTTTTATATTACATCTATTTATATATAGGTCAACTAGATTGTTTTTGCAACGCCTTCCTTGAATTGAGCGAAAGGCAACACACGTGAAATACGCTGATTTTGGTCTAAATAGAGCACGCCCGTTTGATTGTGTGCCCCGAAGGCAGGAAACAGCAAGAGTGTATTGAGTTCCGTACCGAGGGTGTAGCTGTCCATGCCTAAGGCATAAAGGCGCGTGTAGCTGTTAAAGCCTTCTGGCCAGTCATATTTTTTAGCCCCTGGGTTATTAAAAACCCACGGCATGTCACAAAAAATAATAGGGTCTAAGTCACGGTCGGCCATGGTGTTTTGTGTGCCGGTATACACGCTTGATGTTGCATAGGTGGGAATATTGCCTGCGTAATAATACCGAAGCATTGGCATGATTTGACGCGCATGGGAAGGATACGCCAGTAAAAAAATCACATCAAAGTCTTCACGGCGTAAGGGGGTGCGTTCCATTTCAGGGTCTTTGGCAATGGCTTTGAGTTGTTTTTTACGCTCATCATCCGGCATGGCTTGTAATAGCTCGCGAATGTCTTCGTTGAGATGCGCTGGATTAGCGGGGTCAAACCGTAAGGTATCAACCACTTGCCCGCGGAGATGCCGCCATTCGTTCGTGAATGCGGCTGAGGTTTCATCACCTGAGGCGCCAAGCGGTGCAATGATTAGCGCGCGCGATAGGCCGGCCTGACGCGCTTTAATGGCAACCTGTTGTGCTTCATTCGCGGGAGACAGTCCAAATTGATACGCATTATCTTGTGTGCGCGCAGGGGTATTATTTAATAATAAGGTAGGAACAGGGTGCTGCATGCCTGCAACGGTCGCCACATTTTCTTTTGACAGCGGGCCAATCACATACTGAGCGCCCTCTGAAATGGCACGATGATAGGCACTTGCTGCAGACAGACGGTTGGTGTCATAAAAGCGAAGCGTGGTTTGCATGACAGCACCTTGGCTGCGGAGCGCCGCCATAAAGCCGTCTTGCACTGCTTGTCCTGGGCCGGCAAGCGGGCCTGATAAAGGCAAGAGCAAAGCAATTTGTTTTGGTTTTTCATATAAGTGGCTTTGCAGGGCTTCGAGCGACTGAGGCAGTAGCGCGCGTGCAGGGTGTTGTGTATAGGTTTGTTGCCAAACCTGAAGACGTGCCACTATTTTTTGTGGGTACGCTGGATTTTTGCGCGCAATTAAGGCGAGCTCAGCCCAGCCACGTAACACAGAGCCTTGTTCTGCTTCAACAGCCAAGGTATTTAATTCAGCTGTAGGGAGTGCTGTGAGTGCAAGCCAAAGCGCTCGATGGTTATTGATGCGTGAGGGTGTATCAGGTAAAAGACGGTCAAGTTGAATGCGCTCAGTGATGGATTGAAGCGGTTTCCCCTGGGCTTGATAACTCTGCGCAAGCGCCGCATGAAATTGCGCTTTTTCATACACAGGGAGTTGTTGTGCGTTATGTATGCTTGCAAGCAGCTTAAAGGCTGTTTTAGGGCGCTTTTTAGCCAAATTGATTTTTGCGAGCAGTAAGTTTTTTTTATCAGACTGAGTCGAAGATGCGGGGGTGATGTGTGTTAGAATACTTTTAGCTTGCCGCCAGTCGCCTTCATCAACTAAACGGCCTGCAGCGAGTAATAACAAAGCTTGTTTTTCTTCGCCTAAATGATTGTTTGCCATGGCAACATAGGCTTCTGCAGACAAGGCATAGGGGCTTTTAAGAGGGCGTGCGCCACTTTGCACAACGTTGGTGCACTGCACAAGCAAGCTAAGACAGGCCAAAGCGGCCATTATTTTTAGGTGACGAAAGTGCAACAGCATGAGCGTGAAACCTCCCGAATCAGACCGTAGCAGGATAAACCATGACGCATTCAATCGCAAGCGCTAACGGTACACTCTATATCGTAGCAACGCCAATTGGCAACCAAGATGACATGACCCATCGTGCAATTAACACGCTAAAAACCGTGGATTTAATTGCCGCAGAAGATACCCGGCATTCTCGCCCATTTCTAGAAACCTTGGGCATTAAAACCAAACTCATCGCGTTTCATGCGCACAATGAATCGAATGCAAGTTTGGGCCTAATCGAAGCATTAGAAAACGGCCAAAATATTGCCTTAATCAGTGATGCGGGGACGCCTCTTATTCGAGACCCGGGCTATCCACTGGTGGAAAAAGCGCATCAAGCAGGTATCAAAGTTGTTCCTATTCCTGGGGCATGCGCTTTAATCGCAGCGTTATCAGCAGGTGGCGTGCCCTCGGATGTGTTTACCTTTGGTGGGTTTTTGCCAGCCACTAAAGCAGCGCGACAACGGGCACTAGAAGCATTTAAATGCTTATTAGCCCATACGCTTGTATTTTATGAATCAACGCATCGACTGCCAGCGTGTCTGGATGATATGCAGCAGGTATTTGGTGACGATGTGACGTTAGTGCTTGCGAAAGAATTAACCAAAACGTTTGAGGCGTTTGTTCGGGGTAGTGTGGATGACGTGAAGGCCTGGTTGCTGGATGATACCGCGCGTTTAAAAGGCGAGTTTGTGCTGATGGTGTTGCCACGACAAGCAAAAGAAAACCTAACTGAAGATAAAAGATGTTTGAGTATATTACTCAAAGAATTACCGGTAAAACAAGCGGTTAAATTAACTTCTGCCTTAACAGGGGGTAATCGAAACGCATTGTACGCATTAGCCATTGCAGATAAAACATGAAAAAAATTGGGATGCTTCTGTGGGGCTTTTTTTGGTTGGGTACTGGTTTTGCCGATATGTGTGAACAAGGCATGGTGATTGAGCCTGAGGGCGCACGTTGGTTGGCGGGTGTTGTGCCTTATGTGATTGATGATGCTTTTTCCCTAGAACGACAAACTGAAATTTTAGATGCGATGGTGGTTTGGGAGAAAGATACAACCGTGCGATTTGTAGCAAGAACGGCAGAGAACCAAGACAATTATCCTGATTATGTGTTATTTAAATCACAAACAGGTAGAACCTGCGCTTCATCTGTGGGGCGGCAAGGGGGCATACAAACCCTGCATCTCGCGCCACGTTGCCATACCATGATGATTGCACATGAATTGGGGCACGTGCTGGGCCTTTGGCATGAGCAAGCGCGTTTAGATAGAGATATATATATCGATGTGCATTGGGAAAATATCGAAGAAGAGCATTTTTATAATTTTAGCCGGCGTGTCGGTGAAGGGAAAAACCAAGGGATTTATGATTATGACTCGATTATGCATTACTCAGAGAGTGCATTTAGTAAAAATGGGAAAGCAACGCTTGTACCACGTGTTTCGGGATTTAAAATAGGACAACGAACGCATTTAAGTGCGGGTGATATTGCTGCTGTAAATGCGTTATATTTTAGTAAACCAAATGAATAAGGGACCGTTATGTCAAATCAATCAAATCAAACAAAGCAAATAAAAAAAACAGTGTATCTCGCTGATTATCAGCCACCGATATTTAAGATTGAAACCGTGGATTTAGTGATTGATTTGTTTGAAACACATGCCCTGGTTAAAAATACCATGCAAGTAAGGCGTTCGGCACAAGGCGCATTGTGTTTGGATGGCGATGAATTAGTGCTTGAGCAGATATGTTTGGATGGTCAGCTTTTAAGCGCGTCAGATTATGAGCTGAACGATAAGCAGCTGATTCTAACGGATTGCCCTGATGGCTTTGAGCTTGAGATAGTCACCCGTATTTTCCCGCAAAATAACACTGCGTTATCCGGTTTGTTTCGTTCAAATGGCTTTTTTTGCACACAATGTGAAGCAGAAGGTTTTCGTCGCATGACGTATTTTTTAGATAGGCCGGATGTTTTAGCGGTTTATACAACACGAATATCAGCAGATGCAGCAAAATATCCTATTTTATTATCGAATGGTAATTTATTAGATTCCGGGGAATCAGACGAGGGTAGGCACTGGGCTTTGTGGCACGATCCATTTAAAAAACCGTCGTATTTATTTGCAGTTGTAGCCGGTGATTTAGCGTGCGTGCGTGATGAATTTAGCACGATGTCCAATCGTAAGATTGATTTACGCGTCTATGTTGAGCCACATCAAGCCGATAAAGCGCAGCATGCACTAGACTCACTGAAATCAGCGATGGCGTGGGATGAGCGTGAGTATGGACGTGAGTATGATTTAGATATTTATATGATAGTTGCGGTCAGTGATTTTAATATGGGCGCAATGGAGAATAAAGGCTTGAATGTATTTAATGCAAAATATATTTTAGCGCGCCCTGACACAGCAACAGATCAAGATTATGCCGGCATAGAAAGTGTGGTGGCACATGAATATTTTCATAATTGGACAGGAAATCGCGTGACCTGTCGAGATTGGTTTCAGTTGAGCCTTAAAGAAGGACTAACTGTTTTTCGCGATCAAGAATTTTCACGTGACATGAATTCACGAGATGTTAATCGCATTCAAGACGTCAAAGTATTACGCCAAGCCCAGTTTCCTGAAGATAAAGGCCGCATGGCCCATCCGGTGAGGCCTCCTGCTTACCAAGAAATAAATAATTTTTATACGGCAACCGTGTATAACAAAGGGGCTGAGGTGATTCGCATGCTTCAAACATTGTTAGGTAAAGCCGGTTTTCGTTTGGGGATGGATTTATATTTTGAGCGCCATGATGGTGAGGCCGTGACGATAGAAGATTTTGTGGCGGCTATGGCTGACGCAAATCAACGAGATTTGAGCCAGTTTTTTCATTGGTATACACAGTCTGGGACCCCTCGGGTGATATTAACCGAGCAAACCTATCAAAATAATCAATTAATATTAAATTTTGAGCAAAATGGCGTAAAAACGCCTTGCCCTATTCCGATTGAGATAGCATTATTTGATGCAGCAGGGGAGGCAATATTAATTGAAAATAATAAGAGCGCTGTGTTGTTACTTGAAGATAGCGCACAAGAATTTAGCATAGACAACCTAGATAAAACGCCAGTACATGTGTCGTTATTACGTGGTTTTTCTGCGCCTGTTATGTTAGAAGATAATCAAAGTCAGGCTGCACGATTAGGCATTTTACGTGTAGAAACCGATGGATTTGCAAAGTGGGATGCAGCGGTTCGCGTTGTGTCAGCGCATGTACTAAAGGCCTATGAAGCCAAAGCGCGCGTTGCATTAGATGAGGCTGTGGTTGATGCCTTTCGCGCGGTATTAGGCGATGAGTCGCTTGATATGGCGCTTCGCGCTACTTTATTAACACCACCCAGCTTTGAAGAGGTGGTGAGCGAGTTATCTGATATCAATGTCTCAGAGATTGAAGCTGCGCGTGATGCGTATGCTATGTCGTTAGGTGAAGCACTTTGGCCGGAGCTGAGTGCGTTGTATGCGCGGCTTTGGGCAGCAGAAGACCATGCCATGCAAGGGGCAGCTTACGCGAGGCGGCAGCTCAGAAATATGTGTTTGTTTTTTATGATGAAAGCCAGGCCATTAGAAGCAGGAGGCATCTGTAAAGCGCAGTTTGATGCAGCAAAAACAATGACAGATCAAATTGCGAGTTTTGGGTTATTGGTGAATCATCCGGATGAGGCGACTCGCATTGAGGCGATTGATGCATTTTATGCGACCTGGCAATCGGATGATTTAGTGCTGGATAAGTGGTTTGCTTTGCAAGCGAGCAGCGTATTACCCGGTGCTTTAGCCCGTGTTGAAGCGTTGATACTGCATCCTGCATTTGACTTGAAAAATCCAAACAAGGTGCGCGCTGTGCTGGGCGCTTTTTGTCAAAACAATCATCGACATTTTCACGCGGAAGATGGCAGCGGATATGCCTTTCTTTCAGATAAAATAAAAGCACTAGATGCACTCAATCCGCAAATTTCAGCGCGCTTAGCAACCCCGTTTACACGTTGGCAGCGATTTGATGCAACCAGACAAGCAGCCATGCAGGGCGAGTTGAAGCATTTATCCAGTACATCACTATCAGCTGATTTACGTGAAATAGTGGACAAAAGCTTGGTGGATGCTTGAGGGGAGCACATGCTTGTGTGAATTTAAACCGATCCTCGTCTTTGCGAGGCAGCAGCTATGCTGCCTCGCAAAGACGAGGTTATTTCTTCAATAGATGACATCAGCCTCTGAGTCTAGATTTGTTCAGATTTTTTATTGAAAAAAAGACTGCAACGGAGCTTCTTGCGCGAGGGTGTCGTGATAGCCCAGCGTAATCAATTCGCGCGTGAATTCTTTTTCAAACAATAAAAAGCTGAGTAAATCACCTGAATGCTGTTTGGCACCGAGTGAACTCAGGCATGCTCTTAGAAAACTCGGCATGCTGTCGTATTTATCCTGTGCCAGTTTTGCAACATCCATGCTGGGTCTTAAGCAGAATAAATCGATAGGACGCCAAGGCGAGTGGCGTTTTTTCCAAATAGAAAGTAAATGTGCAATATCATTCATACGGTTAACGTTTTCAATATCTCGGTCAAGATTATCTAAAAATAAGCCATTGAGCATGTTCCCTAAAATATGCGCAAAGCCAATATCAGCTGTTTGCAATTTTTCAGGCTGAATAATACCCGGCGTGGGTCGGGTACCAATAATGAGGATTTTCTCTACATGAAATCGAATCGGCCCACGTAAGGGCGACACCAAGCCCATGCTGCCATCGCCATAATGTCGACCGCGAATAGGAATGGCTGGGAAAAAGAGTGGAAGTGCGCTGGATGAAAGAATATGTTCAGCGCGTAAGGTGGTGCGCTGACTGGTGTGTCTTGGGTAGGTCCAATCATCAAAATGTGGTACATGATGTTGATAAAATGAGATAGTCTGTTGCGTTTCGTAGCAGTTGCTGATGACTTCTAGTGTTTCTAAAGTGCCTTGCTCGATGTTTTCATGAATTTTGTCAAAGTTAATATGATCATGAAAAAAAAGATTTAAAGGCGTTGTATCCAGCAAGTAGCCTGAATTACGTGGCTTGATCATAACGCGGCTGATGTTGCGCATAATCGATTTTGTTAGCGCATAGTTACTTGCGTTATAAATTTGTTGGCAGTGAATGTTGTGCCATAAGGCTTCAAGTTTTTCGATGCCTTGGTTAAAATCATCCGCATGCTCAGCAAGAATTGCAGCATTAACACTACCAATACTCACGCCGCTGATCATACTAAAAGGACAGGTTTTGGGTTGGAACATGTGATTGATGGCTTTGAGTACGCCAGCTTGATAAGCGCCTCGGGCACCGCCACCCGCTAAATAAAGGGCTACTTTAGACATATGCCGCCATTTGTTTTCTTTAATAATACTTAAAACTATAGTTGAGCTTAAGGGGATGTTTCAAGCGATTCGGGTATTTATCTTAGGAATTTTATCTTAGGGATATATTACCAGCTGAGCGTGGTTTTAATAAATGGGATAGTAATTTTACGTTGCGCTACAAGAGAGGCGTGATCAAGGCGATCAAGTAATGTATGTAAATCGTGCATGCTGCGCGCACTGCGATTAACCAAAAATTGTGCGACAGACGGGGACAGTTCAAATCCACGACGATTGGCCTCTAAAGAAAGAGAGTGTACTTTATCGGCATCGCTGAGATCTTGTATATGCATGACCAGACCAGAACTTAAGCGTGATTGCAGATCAGGAAGGACGATATGAGCTTGCCGAGGGGGCGCAAGGCAAGCAATAATCAGCGTGCTTTGTGCGTCATCTCGGATGCGATTATACAAATGAAAAAGTGCTTCTTCCCAAGCATGTAAGCCGACAATCGCGTCTAGTTCATCAATACAAAACAAGCGATGGGTTTCTAAATCGCTGAGAATGGTTGGATCCCAGGTTTTTAATGTGTTCAACGGTAAGTAAATACTGGGTTCATTCGGCGAAATATGCTGGCAACAGGCTTGTAGAAGATGTGATTTTCCGCATCCTGCAGCACCCCATAAGTAAATAAAACGCTCACCCGTATTGGAGAGTGCGGCATAGAGCTCTTTTTTTAATTGCGTGTTTTCGCCCCAACAATAATCGTCGAAGGTGGCTTCATCATTGAGTTGAATCGCCAGTGCCAATTGATGGTTCATTGGAGAGTAGGACCGCTGGCATAGGCTCTTCTAGCGCCCGTCCAGACGTAATCAATATAGGTTGCACTGGTGGTCAATGTGGTAAGCACAATGAGTAAATACGTTAAACTTTGAGAGTTCTTATTGAAAGAAAGCTCAATTAAGCAAAAAATAATCAACGTCAGCTGCAGACAGGTATTAATTTTACTGAGCCATGTCGGCTTAAAATCAAGGCGTTGAGGAATAAAGCGCTGCCAGGCCATCACCCCTAATGAAATGGTTAAGTCTCGGAAAAAAACAAGGGTGACCAGCCACCAAGGCAATTGCCCTAACAATGCGAGCGAGATAAAGCTTGAAGCAATCAGCAGTTTATCTGCGAGCGGATCAATGAACGATCCGAACCGTGACTGCCAATGAAAGCATCGAGCAAGCCAGCCGTCTAGCCCGTCGGTTATGCCTGCAAAAATAAAGATATAAAGAGCGATTGAATAATGTGCTGTGTGTAGGTGCATCAAAAACGGCACGATTAACATGAGCCGGGCCAAGCTGAATGCATTAGGTAAATATTTCAGCATTATAAAAACCGTTATGATATCAAATTAAAGAGGAAATAGGGATAAATTGTATCTAAAGTGTGGGGATTTGTCACGTGATAAGATAGAGGTAGAATAGATTAGAAAGCACCCACGTCCCGCGCGTCATGCACGGGGTGTCGTGAGTTTGTCATGCATTAGAGATTACTATCAATAAAAGCACTTAATTGAGATTTGGAGAGTTGTCCCATTTTGGTTGCTTTAACTTGTCCGTTTTTGAATAAAATCAAGGTTGGAATACTCATTACGCCATATTTAGACGGCGTTTGTGGATTATCGTCAATATCGATTTTTGCGAAGATAATTTTTTCGTGATGGTCTTCTGCCGCTGCTTCAAAAATTGGAGCGAGTGCTCGACAAGGCCCGCACCATGCTGCCCAAAAGTCGACAAGAACGGGTTGTGTTGCCTGAAGAACCTCAGCTTCAAAATTGTCATCAGTAACGGTTTTAAGGTGGTTGCTCATGAATGAACCTCAGTTGGTTGAATAACACTGACTCAATCCTCGCGATGTTTGCGTATAGGCTTGAGCACCTCCTATTATAGATCACCTAGGAGCGCTTGCAAGACACTGAGTGCTGTTAGTGTGGCAGTTTCTGTTCTAAGAATACGAGGGCCAAGCGATATTCCGTTAAAATTCAATGCTTTTGCTGCGGATATTTCTTGAGGGTTAAAGCCGCCTTCAGGGCCAATTAAGAGTGTAATTTCATCAACAGCTTGTGTCGCACACGCTTTGAGTGTTGTCTCTGCCTTTGGGTCAAGCATATATTTATGAGATGTTTCACAGCTTTTAAGATAATCTTCGAGATGACAGGGCGGATAAATCGGCGGTAATGTATTGCGGCCTGATTGCTCACAAGCACCAATCGCAATGGATTGCCATTGCGCATGTTTCTTCTCAAGCTGTTTTGAATTTTTTTTGATGGTGCTGTGTTGTGTGATTAAAGGCGTGATGCTTGCAGCACCTAGCTCAACCGCTTTTTGAATAACAAAAGGCATATGCTCTTTTTTGGCAATGCCTTGGGCGAGATGAATCACGCAAGGCGATTCGCGATTAACGGGTTGAATGCCCTCAATGCGAACGGTTACAAGATGTTTTTTAATGGCAATAATGCGTGCTGAAAACTCTTGGTTATCCCCGCAAAACAGAGTGAGTGAGTCGCTGGCCCGCATGCGAAGCACACGAATAACGTGATGGCTTGCAGGTTCTGAGAGTTCAACTAAATCGTGTAGTTTGTAAGTGCCGGCTTGATAAATACGGACAGTTCGCATGGTTCAGGCTCGTTTGTTTTTTTTTGATTGATTATGACAGTGTATACCAAGTTCTCACAATCCGTTATCCTATTGAGCTTAATTTTGATTGGATTGTAATTGGATTTGTTATGACTAAAACACGTATCGAAACAGATAGTATGGGTGACATTGCGGTTGATGCGAATAAATATTGGGGTGCGCAAACCGAGCGGTCGTTACATCATTTTAATATTGGGCATGATTTAATTCCACTCGACGTGGTGCATGCCTTTGGTATTTTAAAGCATGCAGCAGCGCGTACTAACCATGAGTTAGGCAATTTAGAGGCCGCCAAAGAGAAATTAATTATTGCAGCAGCAACTGAGGTGAGTGAAGGAAAACTAGATGCTCACTTTCCATTACATGTGTGGCAAACAGGCAGCGGCACACAATCTAATATGAATGCGAACGAAGTGATTTCAAATCGCGCCATTGAAATGGCGGGCGGGGTGCTAGGCAGTAAAACACCGGTGCATCCAAACGATGATGTCAATCGCTCGCAATCATCAAACGATACGTTTCCAACAGCCATGCATATTGCTGCAGCGTTAGCAGTGCACCGTCAGTTATTACCTGGTGTGAAAGCCTTGCGGGATGGCTTAGCTAATAAAATGGAGAAATTTAAAAATATTATTAAAATTGGTCGAACGCACCTGCAAGATGCGGTGCCACTCACCTTGGGGCAAGAGTTTTCAGGGTATGTGGCGCAGTTAGATGCGTGTATTGCACGGGTTGAGGCAGTATTACCGGAAGTGTATGCCTTAGCGCTTGGCGGCACGGCAGTTGGCACTGGTTTAAACACCCATCCTCAATTTGCAACAAAAGTAGCTGCACATATTGCAGATATCACACAATTACCGTTTGTTTCAGCCCCGAATAAATTTGAAGCGTTGGCTGCTCATGAGCCCTTGGTGATGCTCCATAGTGTGCTAAAAACATTGGCTTGCGCCTTAATGAAAATAGGAAACGATATTCGGTGGTTAGCTTCAGGGCCAAGATGTGGCATTGGTGAGCTGCATTTACCTGAAAATGAGCCAGGTTCTTCGATTATGCCAGGCAAAGTCAACCCAACCCAGGCAGAAGCCATGACCATGGTGTGCACACAAATCATGGGAAATGATGTTGCTGTCACGGTTGCAGCCAGTCAGGGTAATTTTGAGTTGAATGTATTTAAGCCTGTGATTATTTTTAATGTATTGCATTCAATGCGTTTATTAACGGATGTATGCCAAAGCTTCCAAACGTTCTGTATTGATGGCCTTGAAGCCAACCTTGGGGTTATTGCAGGCTATGTGGAGCGTTCGTTGATGCTTGTTACCGCATTAAATAAGCATATTGGCTATGACAAAGCGGCAAAAATTGCAAAAAAAGCGCATGCAGAAGATTGGTCATTGGAAGAAGCTGCGATTGATCTAGGCTATTTAACAGCAGAAGAGTTTGCGCTGTATGTACAGCCGAGCAAAATGATAGCACCTGAGGCATAGGTGCTTATTGACAAATAGACGAAACGGGCGTAATTTAGCCCCGATTGCCGAGGTGGTGGAATTGGTAGACACGCTAGCTTCAGGTGCTAGTGGGGGCAACCCCGTGGAGGTTCGAGTCCTCTTCTCGGTACCATAGAATAAGTTACAATAATGTCGCAATAGCTCAAAATTTTTGATAACTCCCAAAGACTCAAAAATACTTATTTCCATCTGATGCAGCTGCATTGCGTTCTTCAACGACAACTTTCTTAAAGGCTTCAGTCACTGAGCACACAGCTTGATACTTGGCTTCATATTTCACTTTAATAGCCTTTATGGTGTTAATATATTTTGAAGCAGACAAACGCTTGTTTGGGTTTGCTTCTCGGGCCATCTTATTTTTTAAGATCAGCTTAAGGTGATGTTTCTTGTGGTTGCATGGCGTAAAAAGTCTTGAGCTCAAAATCGACATAATTTTCAAGCAGTCGTTTAATTTCATGCTCTGCACCCACATGCGTTTCGTCTTCTGCATGCTGATGTGTTTGTGTGAACCACGTGGGGCTGCTTAATAAATAAATGGCATTGCCATGTGCTTCATAAACACAAGGTTCATCAGGGGACAGTGCACCGCTCATTTCGCTGACAGTGTATGATAATTTAAATCCTTTATAAATATATTCAATCACAATGATGTTGCTCCTACAACGCCCAACCAAAGTGGGTCTTCCTTGGATTTGTCTGAGGTTGTGTTGTGGATGAGTTAACCCAGACGCTCCGACTTTTGTAACATGCCTATGCGTTGTTTGCAAAAAAATAAAGTGATTTTAATTTTAGGCGCAGTTCGTTATACTCAGCGTAGGCTTTTTGTGGGGGCTTTGAAGATGATGGGTAATTTATTTAAAATGTTTGGCCCTTCGCCGATAAAACCTATCGAGCAGCATATGTATCAGGTATACCGCTGTGCGAAGTTATTGCTTCCTTTTGTTGATGCGGTATTGGCAGAACAATGGGATGAAGCTGAAAAGCTGCATACAGAAATCTCGGCACTTGAAAAAAAAGCCGATTTAATTAAGCGTGACTTACGGCTGCATTTACCCACCGGTTTATTTCTTCCGGTAGACCGAACAGACGTGCTTGAATTGCTCAGTGTTCAAGACCGCATTGCCAATAAGGCGCAAGATATTGCGGGGCTTATGATCAGCCGACGAATGCATATTCCGGGGGCCTTATCTGAGCTTATCACGCCTTTCTTGAGGCGTTCGTTAGAGGCGGCGAAACAAGCGTGTAAAGCAATTAATGAGCTTGATCAATTACTCGAAAGTGGATTTCGGGGAACTGAAGTCACCATTGTTGAAGAAATGATTGTGACTTTAGATGAAATCGAGCATGATAGCGACGATAAATTGGCTGAGATTCGCCATCGTATTTTTGAGAACGAAGGAACGTTGCCTGCATTGGACGTTATGTTTCTCTATAAATTGGTTCAATGGATTGGGGACTTGGCTGACCACGCACAAACAGTGGGTGGACGGCTACAAATTTTGATTGCTCGGTAATTTATATTATGGATCCCTCAGTTCTTTATTTTTCTCTGGCCATATTTCTTGGCTTCATGATGACATGGGGCGTAGGCGCTAACGATCTCGCCAATGTCATGAGCACCACCATGGGCTCTAAAGCCATTACGGTGAAGCAAGCACTTTGTGTTGCTGTTATTTTTGAATTCGCAGGGGCTTTGCTGGGTGGAACCGATGTAACCGAGACGCTTCGAGATGGCATTATTGATGTCCAATTGCTTTCAGACTCACCGTTAATTTTAATCCATGGCATGTTAGGTGTTTTAACGGCATGTACTATCTGGATGCATTTAGCGAGCTTTTTAGGGGTTCCTGTTTCCATTACCAATGCCTTGGTTGGTTCAATGGTTGGCTTTGGCTGGTTGGTATTGGGCCCGGAGGCTGTGCATTGGGACCAAGTGTCACACATTGCAATCGGCTGGATTACGTCGCCTTTAATTGCAGGCATTACAGCCTATGGGCTCTTTCGAAGCATTCAGAAAACAATTTTTGCAAAGGCTGATTTATTGGCACGCGCCAAGCGTGTTATTCCGGTTTATTTATTTTTAGTTGGGTCTGTTTTATCGTTTATTACGGTTTTTAAAGGCCTGTCACATTTTCATATTGAGCTCAGCATACAGCAGAGCATTTGGGTGACATTAGGCACCAGCTGCTTAATCACGCTGTTGGGGGTGTATGTGATTCGACGCATTCCTGAAAAAGAAACCTTACGGCATCGTGAGCAATTCATACAAGTTGAAAAATATTTTGCAGTGCTTATGGCCATGACGGCTTGTGCCATGGTGTTTGCGCATGGCGCGAATGATGTTGCCCTTGCGGTGGCCCCGCTCAGCATGGTGCATAGCTTGTTGACGCATGTTGGTGAGCCTTTACGTGCAACGGGTTATCCTATCTGGATTGTACTGCTGGGTGCTTCTGGCGTGGTGATTGGCTTTTTAGTTCAGGGCCGGCGCGTGATTGAAACGGTTGGGAGCTCGATTACGGCATTAACACCCAGTCGCGCATTTGCAGCAACGTTATCCGCCGCTACAACCGTTGTGATTGCAACCAGCATGGGTATTCCTGTATCTGCCACTCAAACCTTGGTGGGCTCGGTACTTGGCGTTGGCCTTGCCCGAGGTATCGGCGCGTTAAATCTAGTGGTGATTCGTAATATTTTCACCTCATGGGTGCTCACGTTACCCGCCGCATCTATTCTGACTATTTTATCTTATAAGGCCCTACACGCACTGTTAAGTTGAAGAAGCATCTGTTAATACTTGGTCTTATTGATTTTGATAGATGATCAAGCCGCTTTTTGCACATCAACCACTAGATTTATTCCGTCTCGGCTGAGTAAGTCCTGTAAGCAAAGGCGAACAAATTGGCTTTCAGGATACCTCAGTTTATTAGCATATGCTGCAGCAACTTTTGGGCTCACAAAACGTCGGCCGTGCTCAATGTCACATAAGTTTTGACGCGATATATTAAGCTGTTTTGAAAAATCAACCTGAGAAATGTGTTCGCATTGGCGAATAGCGCGCAACATTGCACCAAGTGTCAATTTTATTCCCGTCAGTGAACTAATATACTCGAGGGCATCGTTTGATTTCTTAGTAATCATGTTTGTTGACCTCTTCAATATTAATTAATTCGGTTGCGCCTGTCTTGTCAATGATATAGATTGCGCGATATGCCTTATTAAGCCTTATTAAGCCTTATTAAGCCTTATTAAGCCTTATTAAGCCTTATTAAGCCTTATAGCTCGTTGACCTGAGCGTTTACCTTTTAATGGCTCATCATGATAACCCGGTATTTGTCTTATTTTTAAAAGACCATCATGAGAAACTGCATCTATCCAATATGCGAGCTTCGCCGCAATATAGGGTGGAACTTTTTTTAAATCATCTTTTGCTCCCTTGCTTAAGATGACAGTATAAATATCCAATATTCATTAACCTTACCTTCCATGTTACGTTAATTGTACTCATAACTTGAGAACAAGTCAATTGGCTTAGAGCTTGGTGTGGGCTTTGTGGACGAGATTACAGCATGAATCTCCACTTCTGCCTGCTTGTCCTGTACCTGACACCAT
>JAHZKG010000024.1 GCA_022600515.1 Gammaproteobacteria bacterium | reverse complement strand
CTAAACGCGCCAAGAAAAATGTCCTCCCAATGACTCTACGCCTGCATAAAGATTTTCTAACATCCCTTCGGGCTGGTTAAAAAATCGCAGACTATCTCGGACTAAACGCCTCGGCCTTCAGCCTTCCATCGCGTTCAGCGAAGGTGTTAGATTAGAATTTTCTGGGGATCTCTCAGGGCTCGTCCGGGTGGTCCAGTCAAGTTACGATTTAAAATCACTGGATGGCCCGAATGAATCGGGCCAAGTAGGCGGAGAGAGGTGTCTACTTGTTAATGGGTGACGCTATACATTGCTTTAAAGATAATGATATGCCTGCAGACTACGGTCCAACCATTATTTTAGAGCATACATTGGATGATGTAACTTTTTATACGCTTTATGGTCATCTAAGTCGTCGTTCACTTAAAGGCATACATATTGGCCAAGCCATAGAAAAAAGTCAACAAATCGCAACGGTTGGCAAGCCCTTTGAAAATGATGGATGGCCTACACATGTACACTTTCAAATCATTGATGACATGAAAGAAGAATTTGATAACTATAAAGGCGTAATAGAACCCAGCAAAGTGCCTCAATAGGCAAAGCACTGCCCTAATCCAAATCTTATGTTAAATATCTCGGCTTTAAAGTAAAGTTATATTCTTTCAATTATGTCTATGGCCTGAAGCCTTCCTTTGGCGTTCAGCGGGCGAGAGGAGCACATGTCAAAAGCCGCGAATGATGACGTCAGAACAATTAAGTCGCTTTGAAAAATGAAAAACACCTCCGCCCCAAGCACTTGATATAAATCTAATTATGTCCTATATGTTATAAAACATACCACATAGGAGCTCTAAAATGTCTAGAATAAGTTCACATGAATGGAAAAAAAAAACCGAAGTAGTACTTCATGAGGATTTCTATAAAAATTTAGATGCATCCTCTAGCACATTAAGAAATTTGGCTCAGGATATGAGTGATTTCTTAACGCCATTTAATGGTAAAAACCCTGAAATCAAGCAACTTTGCACCACATTTCAGTCATTAGTAAACATCAACATTACCGAATTAGATAGCGGCATTGATAATATAAAAACAATTTTTTTAAAAATGGATGCGCCAACAATGAAAAAAAACAAACTGCCTTTCAATCTAAAAGAATTGGAAATATTCTTTAACAAACAAAACCACTTTGATGAAGAACTCAATCGATTACTTGAATATGCAATAAAAATCGATGACTCATCTAAATCATAATCGTTCAGGAGTATAGTATAATGAAAAAATTTTTAAACGCATTTGCATCTTCAGTAGTTGGCTTAGTCACAGGTGTTGCCGCCCTTGCCGCAACCCTCGTATCCCTCCCTTTTAGCGCTATTTCATCGATTGTTCAAGGAGCAACAGGTGCAACAGAGAGCGATAAAACCTTGAGCGGCGCCCTCATCAAAGTACTTAATGTCCCTGCTGAGATTGCAGAAAAAACAAGCAATTTGCACGATTATATTCAAGGAATTTTCGGTGGAGAGAGTGTAGATATGCTGTCATTTGATTAGTAAATTTCAAATGACTCATCTACGTAACGCGACTTGTTCCCGTTACCCAGGATAATGTATTCAACTGGATGCCGCGTATAAAACGAGGCACGTATGTGGTTACTTCGCATTTCCCGCGTAGGCGCACTCGTCCAATTAGCCTTAAGTTTTAGTTGGACGGGCACACTACTGTCCAGTTAAAACCATTATGTCAACAGCCTTATAACACACGCAATAATACACGAATTAATCGGTGCTCATCCAAGTCAATTTGATCTCGAAACAATAAAATATGTTGCCGGCTTGCGCCCTCAAAAACAAGCCACATGAGCCAACCAAAATCAAACTTAACCCGTGCGGTTTGATGTGCTGTATATACTGCTGGCACAGCATACACCCGCCATTGTTGCTCAAGATATTGTATTTGAACGCAATCAGTACCCGGCGTGTTTAAACGGCTTAAATAAATAAAATAACTGCTTAAAAAAAAACTTAAAATAAAGCTAAATAACCAGTAAAGATTCGATTCAAATAATGCAAGTATTGCCACAACATAGATAAGCATCAAGATTTTTTGATAATCTTTTGAAGTCTTAAGGTTTACCGTAACGTTGGATAAGGGTGACCATGTGTTCGAGCGTTTTGTCTTCAACGGTTTCGTATCCCATAAACCAAGCATATAAATCAGGATCAGGCTCATGCAACAAGCGTTCAAACGTTGCTTGCTCGTCTTGTGTTAATGCATCCCAATGTGTTTTTAAAAAGCGACCTAAAATTAGATCTAACTCGAGCATGCCGCGCCGGCAACGCCATACGAGCTTTGCTTTTTCATCTACTTTTTTTTGATTAACTGTCATCACGCACCTTATGTTTCTATTAGATCAACTTGACATTTTTTTGATATTTTCCAAAGCACTAATTTTTTATGCCGCCGCAACTGATGTGTTACAAAGCCCAAGCAGTGCACTTTTTTATTTGAATAAAGCCGTCCTTGTTTAAAGTCTAGCTGGTACAGACCCGGCTTGAATAAAGCACCACTTTCACATGTTACTTGCTGAATGTGCGCGAGCTTAATAAACCCATGACGCTCACACGACGCATCCCCTAAAAAACGAAGGTGATAAGATATCGTATCTTCGGTTGTATTCGCAATCGCATGCTTAATCGGATAAAAACTGTGGGCATGCACCATGCTGCACATGCCCAATAAAACACAGCTTATCGCTTGTTTTTTTTTCATTCAGATAAATCAGACAACACATCTTTGGCCGAAACATATTCATAATCTAAATCACGTGCAACCGCTTCATGTGTGATTTTTCCTTGATGCACATTTAAACCTTCTAATAAATGTGGATCCCTCAGCAAGGCTATTTTTAAACCCTTAGTCACCAAATTAAGAATAAACGGCAAAGTCGCATTGTTTAATGCAAACGTTGAGGTTCTTGGAACAGCACCCGGCATATTCGCCACACAGTAATGCACAACGCCCTCTTCAACATAAGTTGGCGCTTCATGCGTGGTTGCACGACTTGTTTCGAAGCATCCGCCTTGATCAATCGCAATATCCGCTATCACAGAGCCCGGCCGCATGGTTTTTAACATATCACGCGTTACCAAACGAGGCGCTGCAGCACCAGGCACTAAAACTGCCCCAATCACTAAATCAGCATCAGCAACATATTGCTCAAGCGCTTCAGCTGTTGAATAAATTGTATTTAGTTTTGAACCAAACTGAAAATCAAGCACACGAAGCCGCGACAACGATCTATCCAAAACCGTTACACGTGCTTCCATCCCCATGGCCATACGTGCTGCATTGGTTCCTACAACACCCCCACCAATCACCACAACATTAGCAGGCGCAACACCCGGAACGCCACCGAGTAAAATACCAGACCCCCCTGCACTCATTTCTAAACAATGCGCACCAGCCTGAATCGACATACGTCCTGCCACTTGTGACATAGGCGTCAATAACGGTAAACCACCGCCTCGCTCTGTCACTGTTTCATAGGCAATTGCACTCACACCCGATTCTTTGAGTAATCGTGTTTGCATAGGATCAGGTGCCAAATGTAAATAAGTAAATAATATTTGGCCTTCACGCAAGCGTCTGCACTCACTGGGTTGTGGTTCTTTTACTTTAATCACTAAGTCTGCACGCGCAAATATTTCATCTGCTGTGTCTACCATTTCAGCACCAGCTGCTTCATATGCCGCATCTGTAATACCAATACCGATACCCGCACTTCGCTCAACAATGACTTCACTTCCGGCACGTATGATTTCACGAACACTTCCTGGAACCAACCCTACACGCGCCTCTTGCGCTTTAATTTCTTTTGGTACACCCACTAACATAATTCTTACCTCTTTATTTTTTCTATTAATTCAGGCACTAAACTAAATAAATCACCAACAAGCATATAATCCGCAATTTGCGCTATAGGCGCGTCTTCATCTTTATTAATTGCAACAATTACTTTCGCATCTTTAATACCGGCTACATGCTGTACTGCACCTGAAATACCGACCGCAATATATAAATTAGGCGCAACAATTTTTCCCGTTTGCCCCACTTGATGATCGTTGGAAATAAATCCTGCATCTACGGCTGCACGTGATGCACCAACGCCTGCCCCTAAACCATCTGCTAGCGCTTCGATTAACTTAAACTGTTCAGCACTTTGAAGACCGCGCCCACCGGAGACCACGCGTTTGGCGTTGGTTAATTCCGGACGCGTTGACTCTGGTTTGGATGCATTAACAAATTGCGTATTAACCGCATCAAATACTGTATTTAACACCTCAATGAGACAAGGCGCTTGGGCATCGGTTACAGCATCAAATGCTGTGGTTCTGATACTTAATACGTTAAGATTATCTAATACACGCACGGTCTCAATTGCATTTCCCGCATAAATAGGACGCTCAAATGTGTTGCTATCTACTATTTTTGTAACATCTGACACCTGCGCAACATCACACAATGCTGCCACACGAGGCAATACATCTTTACCCCATGTTGTCGCTGGCGCTAATAAAGCACCTATATTTTTATCTTCCAATTGTGTCTGAATTAACAAACTTACATTTTCTGCTAATAAATGCTCGTAACAAGCGGCGTCAACTAAACAGACACGATGTACACCCGATAATTGAGATACTTCGTCGGCAACTGCACGACACTGATGCCCCACAACCAACATAACCACTTCATCACCCAACTGCTGTGCAGCAGCAAGCACATGTGCTGTAGCAGGATAAAGCGCTTGGTTATTATGTTCCGCTAAAACTAAAACGCGCATGACGCATACTCCTTATTAGATTACTTTTGCCTCATGGCGTAGTTTTTCAAGCAATTCATCAACAGAATCAACCCGAACACCGGGATTTCTAACGGGTGGTGGCTTAACAGATAATATCTCTGTATGCGGTTTTAAATTTAAATTCAAATCTGCCAATGCAATTTTATCAAGCGGCTTTTGTTTTGCTCTCATGATATTCGGTAAGCTGGCATAACGAGGTTCATTCAAACGTAAGTCCGTACTAACAACAGCCGGCAAAGAAACCGCTATTGTTTCAAATCCGGCATCAACCTCTCGTGTAACAACTAATTTATCTGCATCCATCTCAATAGACGATGCGAACGTTGCTTGCGGCCAATTTAACAATGCTGCCAGCATTTGTGGGGTTTGGTTATTATCGCCATCGATGGCTTGCTTACCCATAAGAATTAAATCAGGCAATTCTTGCTGTACTATCGCTTTTAATATTTTTGCTATATGAAGGGCTGGATGAGACACATCGGTTTCAACTAAAATACTGCGCTGTGCGCCAAGGGCTAATGCATGCCGCAAGGTTTCTTGAGACATATCAGAGCCAATCGTTACGGCAATGACTTCATCTGCCAGGCCTTTTTCAACAAAGCGTAAGGCTTGTTCAATCGCAATTTCGTCAAAAGGATTCATTGCATGCTTCACATGCGCTGTTTCAACGCCTTCTTGATTCGGCTTGATACGTATATTGACATAAGGATCTATCACTCGTTTAACCGGCACCAAAATCTTCTTTGGCATATCCCTCATCCCTCTTGGTCACGCAAAAAATGCATCTTGCCAGAGATAGATGAGAGACGTCAACTAATAATAATTAATTCATTACACGCCATGAACCATCTGTTTGACGACATGCTTTACCGTAAATCTGCTCTTGCTTCCCTCCAATACTGGCATAGGTTGTATATTCGCGGCAGGCTTGCTCGTTGCGATAATAAGTACGTGTTGGCGTCACACGGTATTGATTGCCTGAATCAGGATTTTTCCATCGAACAGTCTTACCTGTCGGTGTGCTCTCAAGGGTTCGCTGAACTTCAAGTTGATCTTGGTGATCCATATATTGACCTATTCTTCCGCCCAAAATAGCCCCAATAAATGCACCAGTCGCTGTGGCGGCAACTTGTCCTGAACCACTGCCAATTTGGTTACCCAACAGCCCACCTGCAACACCACCTGCAACCATACCTGCTCCTTCATTATTAACAGGAATACACCCT